>DEWM01000065.1 GCA_002363635.1 Caryophanales bacterium UBA3210
TTTCATTATCTCCTCTAAGCTATATGCCTTATGGCATTTTTCACAATAATTTCTATAAATAGAACCATGTAATTCTATCACATTACTAGAACCTGCTATTTGATGAAGACCATCTATATTTTGAGTAATGACAGTTAATTTATGAGGATATTTATGTTCATATTCTGCTAAAGCAATATGAGCAAGATTAGGTTTAGCGTCTAAATGAACCATGCTCGATTTATAAAACTTAAAGAAATTAGAAGGATTAAATTCATAATAAGTATGAGATAACATCTCTTCATAGCTTACTCCATATTCGCTTTTTAATTTATATAAGCCGTCTTTTCCTCTAAAGTCAGGAATGCCTGAAGCAGTTGAAATACCTGCTCCACCAAAAAAGACAATTTTTTTACTATTTTTAACGATTTCACGTACATCTTCAATTTGTGTATTCATAGTTCCTCCAATGAAAAAAGTCCAGTATATTACTGGACAATTTCATAAATAATTGAATGAGTTGTAACTTCTTTTTCTGATAACTTAAATGATTCTTCAATTTCTTTTAAGATATCTTCAAACTTTTCAACATTAGTGTAGACTGTGCATAATAAATCACCTTTAGCAACTTTATCTCCAACCTTCTTAGCAAGGATAATACCTGCTGTTGGATCAATTACATCTTCTTTAGTTGCTCTACCTGCACCAAGTTTCATTGCAGCTTCACCAATTTCAAGTGCGTTAATTTCACTAACAAAACCATCTCTTGATGATCTTACTTCAACAATGTTCTTTGATACTGGAAAAAGTTCTGGATGATAAATATATTCTTTATTACCGCCTTGAGCTTCTACCATTGCTGCTAACTTATCAAGACCTTCTTTTGATTCAATCTTTTCTGTAATTAATTTAACGCCTTCTTCAAATGTAGAAACACGTTTTGCTTGTAATAACATAGTTGCACCAGCTTTTGTGCATAATTCGACTAAATCTGCAGGTCCTTGTCCATTTAAAGTTGCAATAGCTTCTTTAACTTCTAAGTTATTACCAATTGCAAGACCTAAAGGTTCATTCATATCAGTTAAAATTGCTCTAGTATCTCTATGTAATTCATCACCAATATCAACCATAGTACGTGCAAGAACTCTAGCGTTATCTAAAGTTTTCATAAATGCACCAGAACCAAATTTAACATCAAGTAAAATAGTATCTGAGCCAGATGCTAATTTTTTAGACATAATAGATGAAGCAATTAAAGGAATTGATTCGACAGTTCCAGTAACATCTCTTAATGCATATAATTTTTTATCTGCAGGAACAAGTTCTCCTGTTTGGCCAATAATTGCAATACCAATATCATTTACCTGTTTAATAAATCTATCTCTTTCAATAGCAATTGATGTACCAGGGATTGATTCAATCTTATCTAATGTACCACCTGTATGACCAAGTCCTCTACCAGACATTTTTGCAAGTTTAACTCCACATGCAGCAACTAATGGACCAAGAACTAAAGAAGTCTTGTCACCGACACCACCAGTTGAGTGTTTATCAACTTTAACCCCTGCAATTGAAGATAAATCAATTGTTTCTCCAGAGTGTAACATCTCATCAGTTAAAATACCGATTTCTTTTTTGTTCATTCCTTTGAATAATACTGCCATAGTAAATGCAGATGCTTGATAATCAGGAATTGAACCTTCTGTATAACCTTTAACGAAGAAATGAATTTCATCTCTTGTTAATTCTTTTCCCTCTCTTTTTTTGATAATGATATCAACCATTCTCATATAAATATTTCCTCCCTTTTTTAAAAAAGATACCTAATATTATAACACAATAAAAATATAAGAAAAGATGGTATTTTTATACCATCTCTTGATAGGCCAATTAGTTTAGAACTAGAAGAATTTCCCTCTTGCTTGTTCCTTAATTTCCTTTGTTGTTGAGAAAGGAATTCTTGTGTGATAACCAGCTTTTGCTGCGACAATTCTATATGCAGGCCAGACGAAGATCATCTTGTTCCAAGTTGCAACTCTGTCGTTGTATTGTTCTCTTGCTGCAGTAATTTGAGCTTGAGTAACTTGGTTTTCTTTCATAGCTTTTAAAATTGAAGCATGTGATTGTAAATCTGGATAGTTTTCTAAAGCAACATTAATCTTATGTGCAACGTTTTCAATAGCAGCATTTGCTTCATTACGTGCTTCATCTGCACCTTCAGAAGCAGGATTAATTCCACTTCTATATGCTGCAATCTTTGCAAATGTTTCTTTATCTAAATCGATAGCTTTATCAAGTAAGCCAACCATATTTTGGAGTCTCATAACTCTTTCTTCCATCATATTATCGATTGTAGAAGCATCTGAGTTGATTTGTTGTTCGATTTGTTCTAAATAAGTTTTAGCGTGCATTTTCTTAACTGCGAAGATGATTCCTGGAATAATGCCAAGTACCCATAATGCAATTTCAAAAATATAGGATCCTGCTCCAATTGTTGGAGTCTTTCTTTTGTTGATGACGTGAGTATCTTGACCTTCAGATACTGTTGATTCATCTAATTCATCTAATTGTTCTTCTTTTCTTGCCATAAATCCTATTCTCCTTTCTTGTTTTCAAAATAGTTTTTTATTTCCTCAGACTTACCTTCATAAGCTTTTGATGAAGGGATAAATCCGAATAGGCCGTTTCTTACTACTGCATTTGAAACAAAGTTTTTAATAAAATTACCTGCTGTTTCATTTGAAGATAGTTTTTCTCTAAAGGACTTTTCATCAGTATTGAAATTCATAACTGCGAATGGAGTAACTTTAGTTCTAGGTTCGTAATCAATATATTTAACTACGATTGTGTGCATTCTACCATCTCTACCCATTTTAGTAAAGGTTTGGCTTCTTGGGATAGCTTCATAATAATAAGCGTTAACTTCAATTTCATCGATGTCGTCATCTTTCTTGATGAGTTTAGTTTTTAAAATTGCGCTTGTAGAGCAATCGGAATTAACGAATAACTTATAATCAAGTTCATTAATAAGTGATTCAGTTTCTTCTGGAGTAACGTTTCTTAATTTTTGAAGTACACCTTTGAAGATATATTCATCAGGTTCATATTCTTGATAATCAGGAATTGCCATTACAGGGGCTAAATCAAAATATATACCTTTGAAATACTCATTTTCATAATTTAAGAATTTCTGCTTACATCTCTTA
The DNA here is from genome assembly GCA_002363635.1 of Caryophanales bacterium UBA3210. GTDB lineage: Bacteria > Bacillota_I > Bacilli_A > RFN20 > CAG-449 > UBA3210. Next base: position 3,186 of record DEWM01000065.1, read on the forward strand.
TAGTCATAATCATAGAAATCTTCAGGTTTTGCAAAATAATTAAATCTATTAGAATGAGTAGAAGATATCTTATTAATCATTCCTTCTTTAATAAAGTGGAAATCATCTCCATAGTTATCATCATCCATTAATAATGAAACCATGTTCTTTCGTGCAAGAGGAGTAAATAACATACGGAATTCAACTTCATCAGTACGATTTGTCGCTTCAAATAAAGCTTCAAATTTTTCATCACCCATAAGAGTAAAATTACCGCCATTTCTTGTTGATTTAATTTCTTTTTTTCTTAATTCTTTTGCTTTCTTTGCAACGTATTTTTCAGTTTGCTTCTCATTCATTGCATCAACATCTTTACTGTATCTAGTAAAGTGAAGTTTAGGAGCAAACTCATTTCCATAATACATAGTTGTGTAATACCAGTATCTAGGAGCAGGACGAACTACTTCGGCATATAAAGTATCAGTATGAACACTTACTCTACCTTTAGAATCTCTTGTAGTCCAAGTATAAGTAGTAGAACCTGTATAAGTCTTATCAAACAATGCTGTGTTATAAGTTTTTGCAAGTAAGAAAGGTGAATTACCTAAGGTTCCAGATAATACATCATATACTGAAGTATCAATATCAACAAAATCTTTCATTCCATATTTTGAATGCAATAATTCATATTTCTTTAAATCAAAGATTTGATCTACTTCAAATGCTTCTTGAATCATCTTAGAAATATCTGCGCCCATATTATATCTAAACAAATTATTTAATGGAGCCATATTATCCCAGCATGCTTTTAATGCTACGTTAGTTTCTTCTAAAGCTTTCTTATAAGTTTCATCTCTTGCTTTAATTTTTTTATTAAGAATAGTAGGAATTAAGATAATACCAGTTAGAGCTAAAGCAAATAATAATATTGAAACTATAATTTTCCACATTTCAGGTTCACTTAGAAACAATAAAAATAATCCAACAACTATAAATAAAATGCTAAATATAATTAATGCAGTTCTAATACCTTTTAAACCATTAAGTTTATTACCTAGTCCATCTGAAATAACTTTTTTTTCGTTATATTTTTTTACTAAGCTAGCATTTTCTTCTTCATCTACTTTTGCCTGATCACTTAGCTTTTCGAAATACTCTTCTGCAGCGTCGTTAAAATCAGTTTTAAACATCATATTATATTCTTTTAAAGGATCAAGAATTAATTCTGTATTTGCCACAATTATCTCCTCCTTTCAATTAATTTTTATTATACATTATATTCATTAGTAATGAATATCATTTTTAATATTTGTAAGGTATGTTAATTAAATTATCACACTTTTCAAAAGTTTAATAATTTATTATTCATAGATAAAATCTTTTACTAGAACATCATCTTTAGTATAAAGTTTACCTTCTTTTGTATAGAAATTTTCATTACTTGAATCAAGATTAAAATAGAATACATATCTTGAAACATAGTCAGTTGTCTTATCATCTTTTTTATATTCTGCAACCTCAATATTTGTATCTACATATTTAACAGTTTTTAAATACTTAGGTAATGTAACGAACAATTTATAGTTATTTAATATTATTTCATCTCCAAGAAAAGATTTATTTTCATACAAATATTTTTCACTAGTTGAATAATAGCTATCAGCATCAGGATATAATTCTTGCAAATTGCTTGACGCTCTAAAAGGAGAAGGAACACCTCTTCCAAAATATCCTCCTAATGTTGTTACATAACATCCATTTATTTCACTAGGAATAACATATTCAGTTTTATCCTTATCAAAAGTTATATTTGCAACGAAAGCATCTTTTTTTGCAGTATTATAGCCTATATCAATATCCCCTGTTTCCAATTGATAAAATAAGGAGCATGAAGTTAAAGGTAATATACAACTTAACAATGCTAAACAAGAAACAATTCTCTTTTTCATAATCCACCCCCAAATGTGTACACTTATTATATATTGCTACTATACATATGTTAAATATTTATAGCAAGGAAACGAAAAAAGTATCCGTATAAACGAATACTCTTAATGATTAATTTTTATTTGAATTATCTACTTCATTTTTGACGTCTTGAGGATAATCTTCATATTGCTGAGAAGCAATAGAATCTTCTACTAAATCTCTTACGCCAGGTTCTTTTTGTTTATTTAAAATTTTAAGTAAGATAGGTGAAACTAAAGATGTAAATAAGATTAACATAACAACGAATGTTGAAATTGATGGATTAATGATATTAGCGTCTACACCTTTTTGCATACAGACAAGTGCAACTTCCGCTCTAACCATCATACCTACACCAATAGATGCTGATTCTTTCCAAGTAAAGCCACAAAGTTTTGCAGTTAATCCACATCCAAGTAACTTACCAATAACGCCCATTAAGACAAATAAAATACCAAAGACTAAAAATGATGTATCAATTGCTTTAAACTGCATTCCAATACCAATATTTGCAAAGAAAATTGGAGCGAAAAAGAATCCACTAAAGATATCAGTTCTTCTATCAATATATTTCTTATCGTAGTTATTAGATAGAATTAAGCCTGCTAAGAAAGCTCCTGTAATATCAGCAACTCCGAATACTTCTTCTGCAAACCAAGCATAAACGAAACATATTGCGAATGAATAAATAGGAATTCTTCTATGGTGATCATATTTTTTAGCAAAGTAGTTCATTAATTTTGAAATACCTAAGCCGACACTTACGAAGACAATAAAGTATAATGCAATTGAAATAACACTACCTAATGTTTCATCTACTCCCCATGAAGATAATAAACCAATAACACCTGTTGAAGAATTTGATGCACCATCTAAGCCAAGAACTAATGATAAGACAACTACACCGATAATATCATCAAGGATAGCAGCAGAAACGACACATGTTCCCATTTCTGAATCTAATTTACCAAGTTCTTTTAATGTTGCAACAGTTACTGAAACTGATGTAGCAGTTAAAATACATCCATAGAATAATGCTTCTTTATAATTTGTAGCAATGTGAGCAAATCCACCAAAGCATAATACCGCCATTAAGAAACCAAGTCCCATAGGAACAATAACACCTGATAGAGTAATAAATAAACTCTTAACTCCAGTAGCTTTTACTTTTTTTAAATCAGTACCTATACCCGCACTGAACATAATAAGAATTACGCCAATTTTTGCAATGAATGAAAGACCTTCTTGAGATGATTCATTAAAGACTTGTTGGTTTGGAATAAATTTAATTAAGGATAATAATATTCCTGCAACTAAATAACCAATAACTTGTGGTAAGCCAATTTTTTGACAACCGATTGATAAAGTTTTACAAACAACTAAGATTAATGCAATTGGTAGTAGCACTGAAACAAAGTTAATTTTTTCTGTAGCAGCTTCTGCTAAAAACATAAATGAACTAGCCATATATTCATTCCTTCTTTCCTCAAATAGTCTACTCTCTAGCAATTTTATTTTCAAACAATATTAATATATTTATTAATAAATATTGGTTTGTTATAATGTTTTTGTATGAATTTTGAAGAACATTTAAAGAAATATTTAACAAATGAAGAAATTAGTAATCTTATGGATAGTTTAGATAAAATGTCTACCCATGCTTTATTAGTAAATACAAATAAAATTGATGATGAATTTCTTCTTAAGAAGTTTCCACATCTAACTAAGCACCCTTTAGTTGATCATTGTTACCTATACGACAACAATGAATATCCTTTAGGTAAACATATTTATTTTGAACAAGGTTTATATTATCTATTCGAACCATGTTCATCATTAATTGCCCATTACTTAAACCCTCAAGAAGATGATGTTATTTTAGATTGTGCGGCAGCACCTGGAGGCAAAGCTCTTCACACTGCAATTTTAAAGAAAAATAAAGGCATAGTAGTCGCTAATGAAATATCACGTGAACGTTCATTAGTTTTATCATCAAACGTCGAAAGAATGGGCGTTTCTAACGTTATTGTTACCAATAACTCTCTAGACGATTTTTCCTCGTTTAATGAAACATTTGATAAGATCATTTTAGATGCACCATGTTCTGGAAGCGGTATGTTTAGAAAAGAAGATAAAATGAAAGAAGATTGGACTTATCAAAAAGTTCTTTCTCTAGCAGAACTTCAAAAAACTCTAATCATGCAAGCATATAATCTTCTTAAGCCTAGAGGAATCTTATCTTATTCAACCTGTTCTTTCTCTTATGAAGAAGATGAAGAAACAGTTCAATATTTGCTAGATAACACAAATGCAGAATTAATTGAAATAGAAGATAGAAAAGAATTCTATAAATCAAAATCTAGAATTGGTATTCACTTATTCCCTAATTTATTTATTGGAGAAGGTCATTATCTATGTTTAATTAAAAAACCAGGTGAAATATTTACTACTAAAATCAAAGAACCTAAAGAAGATAAATACGCTCCAACATTAAGAAAAGAATTCTCTTTAGACGGATATATTTATTCTTTCGATAATATATATTATCGTTTACCACAATATTTTGATTTTAAAAAGCTTAAAGTGGTAAGAGGTGGTCTTAAACTTGGAACATTAGAAAAATATGGTTTCGATTTAGATCACGCCTTATCTCATTACTTAACTAACTATAAAAACTCAATCAATTTAAATGACGAACAAGTAACTTCTTACGTTCAGGGAAACTCAATGAACCTAGATGTTAAAGATGGTTACGTCATCATAGAATATGATGATAATGGTTTAGGACTTGCTAAAGCGAAGAATAAAAAGGTCAATAATAAATACCCTAAAGGGTTACGAAAAAACCAAATTGTCCTATAAAATATTATTTCTTATATAAATATAAAAAAATATTTGCATTTACTATTTTGTTTTGCTAAACTAATCAAGGTAATTAAACAAAAGCCGCAAAGGAGGTAGAATTTATGGCAAGAGTATGTCCAGTAACTGGAAAAGCACCTATCAGTGGTAACAATCGTTCCCATTCCTTAAGAGCGACTCGTAGAAGATGGAATGTCAACTTACAACCAGTTAAAGTCAATGTAAACGGACGTGTTGTAACTATGAAATTATCTGCACGCGCTATTAAGACTTTAAACAAAACTGCTAAGAAATCTGCAAAAACTGAAGAAGTAGCAGCTTAAGTTGATTCTTAACAACAAAAAATAACCACTCGATTGAGTGGTTTTTTTGTTCTTTTTAAAGAATCATAAAGAAGTTATTTATTTAGTCATTTTTCCAAAAAAAGCACCATCAAGGCGCTTATTATAATAATGTATATATAAATATAATTAAGAAGAATAAGAATGATGCAAATACATTAATCCATTCAGCAAGCGCTAAAGGAAAAACTTTGCCTCGATTATATGTAGTGTTTCCTTTTGAATCACTACTCTTTTTCATCTTCCACCATGTAGTTAAGCTTGGAGCAAGATCAACTATTATTAATATTGCCATAACTATAAAACTAGCAATACAAACAAATAAAGGATAAATAGCAAAATTATCTCTTAATGATAGATATCCTAATATAAAGAATGAAGCAATATTAGTAACCATGAAGATAGAAACTATACCAACATGAATTTTATAATTAGTAGTATCAAATAAGAATAATGTAAGTAAGACAACTGCATTAATAATTAAAATTATTGCAAGGAATCTACTTGTAAATATATCGTTATTTACAAAGAACATAACATATGAAGAAAAGATTAATAAAATAACTTCAAGAGATAATACACTTTTAAAAAGGATATTGAGGTTATAATTCTTTTTACTTCTTAATTCAAATGGGAAATTCCTTAAAAATGAAACTTTCTCTTTTGTATCAACATAATATATAGCACATCCCAGTGACAAAGTAATCACCATAAAGATGAGAGTAAAAAGTAAGACTAATTGATCAAAACTCATATTTACCTCTTAAGAATATCGACTCTTTCTTTATAATTTTCACTTTTTAGAATGTAAGAACCCGCAACTAAAACTTCTGCACCAGCATTTTTTGCTTCTTCACAAGTTTCGTTATTAATGCCTCCATCAACTTCAATTAAATATGAATAATTATGTTCTTTCTTTTCTTTAGCTAAATAAGCAAGTTTATCTAAAGCAATAGGCATAAACTTTTGTCCACCTTTACCAGGAACTACACTCATAATTAAAGCTAAATCAATTTTATCTAAATAAGGTTTTAATACTTCAATAGGAGTATCTGGAGATACTGCTAAACCTACTTCATAACCTTTGTCATGAACATAAGAAATTAAAGCATTAATATCTTGAGAATATGTTGCTTCATAATGGAATGTTAATAACTTAACGTGTTTCTTCATAAATCTATCTAAATATGCTTTAACATCGTTAACCATTAAGTGAACATCGATAATAGAATCATTAGTTAAAGCAGAAACAATATCAATTTCTTTACCTGTAAAAGATGTATTAGAAACAAACTGTCCATCCATTACATCAAAGTGAATTAAATCACTGCCTGCATTAATTAAATTTGTACAAACTAAATTTAAGTTTTCTTCACTGACTCCAAGAATTGAAGGAGCAATAAGTGTTTTATTTTCCATAACGATCCTTTCTAAAGATTAATTCTCCTAACATATGAAGATAATTCTCATAGTTTTCTCTATCAAACTTACCTTCATTCATAAGTTCAGTAACTTTACATCCTGGTTCATTTTGGTGTAAGCAATTGCCGTATCTACATTCTTCATAATGTTCATGCGCAAATGGGAAATACTGAGCAAGTTCTTCCTTAAAAATATCAAGTTCTAATGAAGAAAAGCCTGGAGTATCTCCAATAAACCCGCCATTATATGGAAGTAAAATAACTTCTTTAGTTTGATGTTTACCTCTACCTAAAGCTACTGAATATTCTCCGATTTCTCTATCGTATTCAGCGTCGATTAAATTAATTAAAGAAGATTTACCAACACCAGTTTGACCCATAAAAGCAATAGTAAGTCCCTTGATTCTATCTTTAATAGCGTCAAGACCTTCTAGAGTCTTTGATGAATAAGTCATAACTTCAACGCCAAGTAATTCATATTGTTTATAAATATGTTTAATTTTTTCTTCATCAGTAAGTAAATCTCTCTTAGTTAAAACTAATAATGGTTTAATATTACTTAGATTAAGTAAAGTTAAAAATTTATCAACTAGATATGATGAAAAAGATGGGTTTTCTAAACTCATAACAATAACACCTAAATCGATGTTCGCAATTCTTGGTCTAACTAGTTCATTTTTTCTTTCAACAATATCATCGATAGTTTTATCAGTAGGATTAATGATAACATTATCTCCTACTAATAACTTAATCTTTTTATGTTTTAAAATACCACGTGGAGTTAGTCTTAAAACAGATTTATCTTCTAGATAAACCTCATACACTCCTCCAACTGTTGATAAAATTTTTCCTACCATAATTAATCTTTATTTTTTCTTCCAAATAGTCTTTCCCAGAATGATTTCTTTTGAATTGATTCAGGGTCACGAAGAATTCTATCAATATCTTTTCTTAAATCGAAAACTGATTTATATCTATTGTTAGGATTCTTTTCACAGCATTTAATAATAATCTTTTCAACAACTACTGGAACTTTAGGATTAAGTTTTCTAACTGAAGGTAACTTATCCTTAATATGTTTTAAAGCGACAGTAACTGGTGATTCATCATCAAAAGGAACTTTTCCTGTTAATAATTCAAAGAATGTAATACCTAATGCATAAATATCTGATTGAGGTGTAGCAGGGTTTCCTTGAGAAATTTCAGGTGCTAAATAATGTACTGAACCAATAACAACTTCTGATCTAGTAACTCTAGATGCATTTTGGAATGTTGCAATACCAAAGTCACCAAGTTTAATTGTTGAATCGCCTGTTAAATAGACGTTTTGAGGTTTGATATCTCTATGGATTACTCCATGTTGATGAGCATGTAAAACTGCTGAGCATAATTGATACATAACATCACAAGCTTCAAGTACTGAGAATTTTCCTCTAACATTTAAGACATCTCTTAAGTTTTGTCCTTTGATTAATTCGTTAACCATATATGGTCTACCTTCAAAAGTACCTAAGTTTAAGACACGGACAATATTTTGATGATTTAAAGATGCTGCAGCACGTGCTTCTCTTTCAAATCTAGTTAGGTTAACAGGATTTTTCATCGTATCTTCTTTAATGATTTTGATTGCAACTTCTTTACGCGCAATTAAATCTTCAGCAAGGTAAACCTGAGCCATACCACCTTCACCTAAAAGTGATTTGACTTTATATCTTTCATCGATAATTTCACCTAATTTCATTATTTATCCTCCCATAAAGCAATTGCGATATTATCTTTACCACCATTTTCATTAGCTAAAGATATTAACGTATCAACTTTTTCATCAGTTGACTTGCTTGTACTCTTTAAGACATTTTCAATATCGTTATCTTCAACCATATTGTATAAACCATCTGAACAAAGTAATATCTGTGTAAAATGTCTTTTATATGTTTTTTCAACTACTGTGACACTTGGATAAGTACCAAGTGCATTCATTAAGACGTGGCGTTTAGGATGAGTTGCCATTTGGTCTTTTGAAATCTTTCCAGTCTTATATAAGAACTGAACGTAAGTTTGATCTTCACTAAGCTGTTCAAGAACATCATTTTCAATTGAATAACATCTTGAGTCACCGATATTAAATACACTTAATTTTCCTTTATGAAGCGCCGCAAATATCAATGTGGTTCCCATATCTCTATATTCAATTGAGGCATTTCCCATTTCATTAACTAAGTTATTAGCAGCTCTAATCGCTCTCATGATATGCATCTTCATACCAATGTTAGTTCTGAATTTATCTTTTTTAAGGATTCTTTCTTTTAATTCTTTTAAAGCTAAATGAGAAGCTGTTTTTCCTGAAGCGTGACCTCCCATACCGTCCAAGACTGCAAGGAAAACGTCTCCGTCTTTATTTACAAAAATATCGCCGGAGTCTTCATTCTTATCTCTCATTTTTCCAATATCTGTCTTGAAACAATAACTCATTATTATAATTTTCCTTCTTCTTTTGCTCTTAATTGACCGCATGCTGCGTCAATATCGCTACCAAATTCTTTTCTAATAGTAGTTTTAACGCCATGCTTCATTAAATAATCCATAAAAGCTTTTACTTGAGAACTTTCTGCTCTATGGTAGCCATTTTCAAGTACATCGTTATATGGAATTAAATTTACATAAGCAAATGTAGGTTTAATTAATTCTACTAATTGTTTAGCACATTCAAGAGTATCGTTAACACCTTTAATCATGATGTATTCGTAAGTTACTCTTCTACCTGCAATCTTGTTATATTCAGCAATAGCAGGAATTAACTGATCTAAAGGATAAGCTTTATTAACTTTCATTAATCTGCTTCTTAATTCGTTATTAGGAGCATGTAAAGAAATTGCTAAGTTAATTTGTAATCCTTCATTAGCGTAATCATAAATTCTTGGCACAATACCTGATGTAGATACAGTAATATGACGAGCGCCAATAGCAAAACCTTTTTGTTCATTAGCAACTCTAACGAAATCCATGACATTATCATAGTTATCAAAAGGTTCACCTGTACCCATAACAACAATATGAGTTACACGATTTCCTTCTTCTCTTAACATATCGTCAACAACAACGAGTTCACCAACCATTTCAGCGGCAGTTAAATCTCTTTGTTTTGCAAGTAATCCAGATGCACAGAATGAGCAACCCATAGCACATCCAACCTGAGAAGTTACGCAAATAACGTTTCCATAATCATATCTCATTAAAACTGTTTCAACTTTAGAACCATCTGCAAGTTCTAATAACAATTTAATTGTTCCATCTTTAGAGACCTGTTTTACATAAACACTAGGTTTATCTAAACAATATTTTTCTTTTAAGACATCTCTAAAAGACTTGGAAATATCTGACATATCATCAAAATTAGTGACATGCTTTTCATAAATCCAAGAATAAAGTTGCTTAGCGCGGAACTTACTTTGTCCTTCGCTAAGCATCTGTTGTTCTAATTTGTATAAAGGTAATCCGTATAAATTAATCATTTTTTTCTTCTGCTACTTTCTTTTGTTTTTTAAGTCTTGCGTAGTAGATACCTTCGCCCTTATATTCATATGGGAAGATTAATTTCTCATCTAAAAGTGAGAAATCTGGGTGAGATTCTAAGAATGTTCTAACTGCAAGGAAACTTTCTTTCTTGTTTAATGTTGATACATAGTAATCAAGTTCTCCATCATCCTTTAAGAATGTTGAAGCTTCTTGTAAGTATTTTTGTTGTTCTTCAAGATATTTATCAATATCATCACGGTCTAATTGAAGTAAGACTTCTGGTCTTTTTCTTGCAAGTCCAATATTAGTTGATGGAGCAGCACAAATAACTCTATCTTGAGAGCCTAATGCAACTGAAGTAATAATTGAACTATATTCTGAGACAAAAAGATTAATTGCTTTTGATTGGAACTTAGAAACAACTTTTGCAGCTTGCAAGTAATCTTCTTGAGTAGGAGTTGCATAATTAACTTTACCTAAGTCGTTAATACCGCAGATTGTTGCAAGAGCAACTGAAGGATCATTATGTCCCATTAAAAGAATTGTTTCTGCTTGTTCTAAAGCAAAATCTTCAATCATCTTTTGTTTTGATTGATCCATGACAAAGATTTTCTTTTGTAAGAATAATTGTTCTTCAAATAGTTTATCTTTACCAATGAAATTGTATGATGTTGAACATGTATCAGTTTTTTCAAAATTTGCTGATGCAAGTGGAGCATCTACTAACATCTTGTTGATTGATACTGAAATTGGAGCCCCTTTTCTAGAAAGTGAAATACTCTTAACTGTATTTTTAGTTCCAAAATGTTTTCTCATCATAGTGATTAACCATTCTGGGTAAGAATATGTAAGAGCGATTCTTCTAGCAAAATTGTTATTAATTTCATCACTTAATTGAGTAGGTCCTTTTGCTAATGCTTCAATGCATGAACCTGCTTTTACTTCATCAATAGCGTTTTCTTCACCTTCATTTAAGATTTGTGATAATTCAACTTTTAAATTACCTAAATCTACTCCTCTAGCATAACGTGCAAACGCTACTGCTAAAGCCATCTTTTCTTTTTGGGTATCTGAAGCATCTTTAAAATAGTTTGAGATTTCCCAATTTAAGAAATAGAAACGATTGATGTAAGCTTTTAATGTGTCTTTTACAGGGATTAGATCTTTTGCGTCAATTATCCCAACATTAACTGCCTTATTAATGCAGTAAGCAAAAGTCATTTCCTTGTTTTTAATTTTTTGAATTAAATCGTATGTGTAAGATAGTATGTTCATAATAGGTACTCCTTTTTCTTATAATATCACGAAAGTGTAACAAATGTGAGCAATTTTGTATATATAATACAAAAAAAGGGCACTAAGCCCTAGTTTTTAATGTCTTTTTGCTAATTCATCGAATGAAAGTGGTCTTTCTTCGTCTTCTTCTAAATCTTTTTTAACTTTTGAGAAGATATCTCCAGTGTAAACTTCGACATTGTCGTCATCTTCATATTCACCTTCATCATTAACTGGTTTTGCATTTTCGAAAGTTAAGAATCTTGGATATTCATTATTAACTTTCTGATAAACATTAGCTTCTTTGATGTAGTTGAAATATACAGTGATGTGAATTGCTACTTGTGTTAATTCTTCAAGTAATAATTCCGCTACTGCTTTTTGTTTAGAAGCAAATTTTTCTTCAGCATCAATTCTTACATAAAGATTGATTGAAGTTTGTTCATGTCCTTTGTAGTAGACAAATGAATCGAAAGCTGAGAAAACAACTTCTTCTTCATTTACGCCAAATGCTTTAGCGACTTTTGTATGTAGTTTTGCACTTACTTCACCTACTTGGTAAAGATCCATGCCAATAAAAGATACGTTAATCATAATTTTTTTACCTCGAAATATAGTATATCTAATTTAAATTAGATAATCAATTTAATAATCTTCATATGGATCAACATCTATTTGTATAGAAAGGTTCTTTCGTTTATTAGAGATTTGGATTAAATCTTCTAGTATAGGTTTAACGATAGAATACTTCTTATATTTGATCATGATCTTACGATAGAATTTGCCATTTACTTGAGTTAAGAATGGTTCACTTGGGCCAAGCACATCAACATCAAGTGAAGCAAATTTTGCAACCAAATATTTTTTTAGATAATCCGCTCCATCAATAACAACATCTTCATCGCTAGAAGAAATCTTAATTAATGTTAAATATCTATATGGAGGATATTGACCTGCTTTTCGATATGGCATTTCTTGGTTAAAGAAACGTTGATAATCTTGTTTTGAAGCATCGTAAATTACGTAATTATTTGGTTCATATGTTTGAATAATGGCAAGACCAGGTTTTAAGTCTCTGCCTGCTCTTCCTACTGCCTGAGTAATTAAGTTAAAGGTTCTTTCTGCAGATCTATATGAAGGAATATTTAATCCTAAGTCTGCAAGAACTACGCCTACTAAAGTAACATCTTTAAAATCGTGTCCTTTTGCAATCATTTGAGTACCGATTAAAATGTCTGCTTCATGTTTTTCAAAAGCAGTTAAAATCTCACTTGTTTTATTACGAATTTGAGTAGTATCCGAATCAAGTCTTAACACCTTTGCACTTGGGAATAATTCCTTAACATTAGTTTCAACTTTTTCTGAACCAAAGCCAATCTTATAAAACTTAGTATTCTCACATTTTGGACATTTTTTAGGCATATTTGCAACATATCCACAGTGATGGCATTTAAGCATATTATCCTTTTGATGGTAGCTTAAAGCAATGGAACAAGTTGGACATTTAAAGGTCATATGACACTTGCTGCACTGAATAAAAGGCGCAAATCCTCTTCTATTAATGAGGAGCATTACTTGTTCTTTTTTATCTAATCTATCTTGAATTTGTTCTCTTAAATCAAGTGATAAAATTGTCGATTTTTCATCGATATTTTTATAATCTGACATATTAACAATTCGAGTTTCTGGAAGTGGTCCAGAATTAATTCTCTTTGTTAAATATAGATGCTTATATAAGCCTTTTAAAGCACGGGTTTCAGTCTCTAAAGAAGGGGTTGCACTTCCTAAAACAATCTTGCAGTTATGATATTCTTGTCGAAATTCTGCAACTTTAAAAGCATTGTAATAAGGTTGAGATTCTTGTTTATAAGTCTCAACATGTTCCTCATCAATAATAATTAAGCCTAAATTTTTAATAGGAGCAAAAATTGCACTTCTTGCCCCTACTACAACATTAACTTCACCTCTAGAAATACGACGATATTCATCATATTTTTCTGCAGGAGTTAATTCTGAATGTAGGATAGCAATATTATCAAATCTTGATTTAAATCTTCTAACCATTTGAACAGTTAAAGAGATTTCTGGAACAAGTACTAAAACAGATTTTCCTCTTTCGATAAAATCTTCTGCCGCTTGTAAATAAACTTCTGTTTTTCCAGATCCAGTGACACCTTGTAATAAATATGTTTTATAGTCTTCATCTAAAATAGAAGATAATGCTCTTTTTTGTTCATCACTTAAGTTTTTCTTTTCAGTCTTTTCCACTTCTTCTTGAACTAATCTGACTTTTTCTTTTTTTATTATCTCTACTTTCTTCTTTTCAATTAATTTTGGAAGAACTGTAGTTTTTAATGATGATTTTAAAACAGGTGAATTATCTTTAATTAATCTAAATAATTCTAATTGTTTTGGAGTTAAATCATCTTCATTATTTAGTACCATTAACTGATAATGAAGATGATTTAACTCCAAAACAGGTGAATTATCTTTAATTAATCTAAATAATTCTAATTGT
>DEWM01000039.1 GCA_002363635.1 Caryophanales bacterium UBA3210
CTTACTTCAAAAACTGATTTTGATGTAGGAAAAGAAGAGGAGATGAAAGAGTTCCTTGAAAAACTTAATTCTAATAAAGCAGTAGTTACTGATATTTATACTGAAGAAAAGATTATTTCTTCACCTCGTTTATATTCTTTATCAGTTCTTCAAGGTGAACTAGGTAAAAAATATAAAATGAAACCTGATAAATCTTTAAAGATAGTTCAAGATTTATATGAAAGAGGATTTGTTTCTTATCCTAGAACTCCTTCTCAATATCTTGCAACTAATGAAAAAGATAAGTTTAGAGAAATTATCTCTAACCTTCAAAATATGGGAGTTAAAGTTACTTTTAAAGATTCAAAGAATATCTTTGATGATTCAAAAATTGAATCTCACTCAGCATTAACTCCTACTTACAAGATTCCTAAAAAATCGGAATTAAATGAAGAAGAACAAAAAGTATATTCTGCAATTGCACATCGCTTCTTTGCAGTTTTTGCAGCAGAACCTTATAAGATCAATAGAACTACTATGGAAATATCTTTAGGTGATGTGGAAAAGTTTAAATTAACAGGCGATGTTATCTTATCTAAAGGTTGGACTGAATTTGAACCTCGTGATTCTAAAGATAAAGTATTACCTAATTTACAGGTTGGAGATGAAGTTAATATTCTCTTTAAACCTGTTAAAAAAGAATCTAAAGCTCCTAAGAGATTTACTGTCGCATCATTTAACAGTTTCTTAAAGAATCCTTTTAAGAAAGAAATCGAGGATGCTGATGAAGTCGATGAAGAAAATAAAGATGATTCAGAAGATATTAAAGCAATGTTTGATGGGGTTGAACTTGGTACAGAAGCGACAAGATCTGGTATCATTGCAAATGCTCAAAAAGAAGAATATATCTTACTTAAAAACAATACTTATTATTTACTTGAAAAGGGTAGATATTATATCAATGCTTTAGATGCAATGAAGATTTCTTTAGAAAAAGTTAAAACCGCTGAACTTGGTAGAGATTTAAAAAGAGTTTATAAAGGTGAAATATCAATTGATGAATGCGTTGATATTGCTAAAAAAGAAATTTCTTCAATGATTAATAAGGATGTAGTTTTCTATAAGAAAAGTAAACCTAGAGAAGGTTTAGAAATCTTATGCGAATGTCCTAGATGTCATAATCCAGTTTATATTACTGAAAAGGGATGGCAATGCTTTACTAAAGATTGTTATTTAGGCTTTTATAAGAACAATCCATTATTAAAGAAATTAGAAGTTCCTGTAACAAATGAGTTAGTAAAAGACATCTTTACTAAAGGACAAATTGTCGTAAAATTAATTAATAGAAATGATGGAAGTGAATATAATCAAACATTAAAAGCAGATATTGATGGACACTTCTTTAAATTTACATTCGTTAGGAAATAGGAGGGTAGCTAAATGAGAAAAGTTGCGAAGTTTTATAAAGTATCAGAAGAGCAATTTATTAAAGATACTGAAGAATTTGAAGGCTTAAATAAAGAAAAAGCTAAAGAATTATATGAAACTATTAAGATGCCAAAACGTGCGACTAAATATTCTGCAGGTTATGACTTTTTTACTTATGTTGATTTAGTTATTAATCCAGGCGAAACCAAAAAAATACCTACAGGTATTAGATGTAAGATTAATGATGATTTTGTTTTATTAATTGCTCCTCGTTCATCATTAGGTTTTAAATATCGTTTACAGCTTGATAATACAATCGGAGTTATCGATGCTGATTATTATAACGCTAAAAATGAGGGACATATCTTCATTAAAGTAACTAACGATTCTAAGTCAAATAAGGTTCTTGAATTAAAAGCTGGAGAAGCTTTTGCTCAAGGCTTATTTATGGAATACGGAATTACTGAAGATGATGATGTAAATGAAGAAAGAGTTGGAGGCTTTGGCTCTACTAATAAGTAGCTTTGGCCTTTTATTTCGAGGGTATGGCGGAATTGGTAGACGCGCTATCTTCAGACGGTAGTGGATTTCCATGTGAGTTCGAGTCTCATTACCCTCACCAAGTTATATGAAATAGTTGGAACATTTGTTTCAACTTTTTTTTGTGAATTTTTGCCGTATTTTCAAAAAATTGAATTTTTTATATAATGAAATTAAGGAACAGGTATTTATGAAGTTGCAATTTTTTAAGAAAATATATTTTCTATATTTAATACCGTTGTTTGCAGCACTTGTTTTTGTGTTGGTTTTCACAAGTTGTTCATCAAAAAATAAGGAAGAAACAAAAGGAACTCTTACTGAAGATATGATTACTCTTACTGGTAAGTTCTATTATACTGGTTCAGAAATTATTCCTAGTGATTCTTGTTTTACAATTACATATAATGAAAAAACTATCGGTAGTAGAGCATTCGAATATGAAGCGTGGGATAATATTGAACCTGGTACTGCTTATGTAAGAATTACCGCTAGCGAAGATAATAGGTATTTAACAGGAAGTGTAGTTTTATCATTTGAAATTTTACCAGGTAATGGTGTAAAAGAAGTATCTACAATAGAAGAAATAGAGGAAGTGTTATCAAACAACCATTATGCTTCTTGTAGAATTGTCTCTAGTTTAGATATACCTGAAAACGTAGTTATAAATATTCCTAATGGTAAGAAATTGCTTATTTATCGTAATGAAGTAGAATTAAAAAACTATGGCACTATCAAAATTGAAGATGGTGGAGAATTAATTAATTATGGTTCTATCTATAATTACGGAACCATTACTAATAATGGAACGTTTTCAAATAGAATTAAATTCTACAACATGGGTCAAGTAAATGGTGATAATGCAGTTATCAATAGCGGAAATATTTTTACAAACAATGATGTTTCTTATAAAAAGGAAAACCAAGGTTCTTATACTTTAAGAACTCCTTTAAATATGGATGCATTTGAATTTTATGAATTAAAAGATGGAATACTTGTATATAACGAAAACAATAGAGGAATACCTTCTTATACTGCGACTGGATATTATGATATAGAGAAGCATTATCCTGAAAATATTATTGGCGATGGTAGCATCCATGCTACTGCAAAAGATAATAATGAGAAATATTATGGTTCAATCGATATTAATTTTACTGTTGTAAAAGGAAAATATAATTGTTTCAATGCTACTGATTTTATAAAAGCTAAAGAAACTGGATTTTATTGTGATTACACGATTAATAATAGTGCTTATGATGGAGTCACTATAAGTGATAACTTGACCATACTTGAAGACGAAGTTATTAGTTTTATATCTAATCAAAAATATGCTTCTTTAAGATTTACAGGAAAAGTTATTAATTATGGTACTATTAAATCAGATACATCAAATGGCTTTGTTTTCAATGACTTAGAAAATTATGGTACGGTAAACAATACAAACTTTTTAGAGTTGAAAGGAACTACTCTTAATGAGGGTGCTATTACTGGTGAACCAGATATTCGTGCATATTCATCTTCAATTACAAATAAAGGAGAAATTGATTCTAAGAAATTAACTTTATTAAACGCATCTACTTTAAAAAATTCAGGAGACGCTAATTTTTCTAATGGTGCATATGTATATGAAAATACCTCAATTCAAAATGATAGAGGTGGAAGTCTTACTTTGTTTAATGACTCAACTTTTAGAGAAATTAATTTAAAGAACGATGGTACTATTATAAATAATGGTAAGATTATAGCTTTAGATAAAGTAACATCATTTACTGGAGAAGGAACATTTGATAATTCAAATGGTACTATTTGGGCGTATGATGGTTTAAAAAATAAGATTACAGAAAACATTACTTTTAGAAAGAGATTATCTGAAGAGAATGTTGTTCTTGATGAAACTGAATTTGATTATGATACATATTCTCATAGGCCATCATTTAAAGTAAACGGAAAAGTACTCGATACTTCACAGTATTTCATATCATATACTAGAATGACGGGTACTATAGATAAAGATGCAAATAAAACTACAATTAACGCTGGAAAAATAAAAACTAAAATCACTATGAAAGAAGGAGAATATGAGTACGGCGGTAGTATTGAATTAGATTATACAATCTATAAATCAGCTTTTAACGTTTCTAATGCTTCTCAATTATATAGTGTGATTAATAATGAAAATTATTATGAAGTTAATCTTTTAGCAAATATTCAATTAACAAATTCACTTACTATTCCTTCCGGAAAAACTGTTAATACAAATGGTTATACTATTACAACTTCTACTTTTAGCGAAGCGAAATTCATTAATGAAGGTGTATTAAATTTAGACAAGATTGGAGATGGAACATCTTTAGAAAACTGTGCACTTATTGGTAAAAATTCAAAATATAACAATGATGGTACGATAATTCGTAATTACGGCACGATATACAATGATTCAATAATTCTTGTTGAATATGGATGCTATTTTACGAATTTAGGTGATGGAAAAATATATAACAACGGGGATATCTATTCATGGTATTACAAAAATATAGATATTGAAGAAGAATCAACTGGTCATTATTTTTGTAGATATATATTAAATGAAAATAGTATAGTTCTCGAATATGATTTTGTCGATTATGCTGAAGGTACACCTTTAGAACCTACAGTAACTCTTAATTATAAAGATAAAAATGAAGGCTCAGGTATTAACATTCCAGTAGATACATTTGATTTCATATATTCAAATAATATTAATGCTGGTACTGCAATAGTAACAGTATCTCCAAAAGATCAATTCAATATATATTTCTGTAATAGTGCATCAAAAGAATTTACTATTAATAGAATCGCTCATAATATTTCTGATGATATTAGCGCAAATAATGTCGATGATTATTTTGATGATATAAATTATG
>DEWM01000060.1:0-1384 GCA_002363635.1 Caryophanales bacterium UBA3210
CATTTAATGGAGAACTTGAATTTGTCATTAATAAAGCAGAAATTGCTTTACCAACTATTGAAGAACAAAAATTTGTATATGATGGAACTGAACATACATTAGTAGTTCCTGAATCTAAATATTATACATTCAGTGGTAATAAACAAACTGATGCAGGTGAACACGAAGTTAAATTTGAATTAGTTGATGAAGCTAATTATGAGTTTAAAGATGGTAAAGATACTTTAACATTTAAGATTGAACCTAAAGTTGTTTCATATTCAATGGAAGATAGAGAATATGTCCAACATCAAACAATCTTTGAAGGCTTAAACCATGACTTAGAAGAAGGTATGTCAGTATCATATTCTTACTTTGATGAAAATGGTATTTTCTTAGGTGAAGGTGTTAAACCTACTGCACCTGGTAAATATGTAGTTAAAGCTACTATTATTAATACAAATAGTAATTTCAAAGTAGAAAATAAAGAAATTAGTGCAAATATCTTAATTAAATCATTCCCAGATGAAGGTGTATCTTTAGATACAGTTACTGCTGTATATGGTGAAGAATACACTGTTGATTTAACTGGCAAAGAAAATCTCTCTGATGAAAGTGCTAAAGATTATACAATTAAGTATTTCTTAGATGGAGAAGAAGTAGAAAAACCAACAGAAGCTGGTACATATGAAATTAAAGCAGTCTTCTCCGAAGAAGCACATGAAAAAGGCTACAATGATTTAACAAGTACATTAAAGATTACTAGAAAAGTTGTTTCTTTACCTACAGTAGATGCTTTAACTTATAATGGTTCAGAACAAACATTATTAGTATTAGATGGTTCAGAAGCTTATAAATTAGCAGAAGGTGAAGTTAATGTTGCAAAAGATGCTGGAACATATAAAGTTAAGTTAGTTGTTGCAGATGAAAAGAATACTAAATTTGCAGATGATGTTGTTCCAGAAGTAGAAGTAGTAATTAATAAAGCAAAAGTAGCACTTCCTACAGTAAAAGAAGGCTTAGTCTACAATGGTTCTAAACAAGAATTAGTAGAAGAAAATGAATTATATACTAGTGTTTATAATGATGCAATTAATGCTGGAACATATGAAATTGAAGTAGAATTAAATGATTCTAAGAACTACGAATGGGCTAGTGAATTTGATGATAAGCTAGAAGCAACAATTGCTAAAGCTTCATGGGATTCATTAGATATTACTAATGATTCACCTACATCTATTAAAGTAAAAGAAGGCGAAGGCTTTACTGTAGATGATGTAGTAATTACTGGTATTAAAGATGTAAATATTTCAATCATCAAAGTTAATGGTGAAGACCGAGATAAGGTTTTACCACGTGAAGGTGAACAAACTTATATTGTTTCTTTATCAAGTGATAACTATGA
>DEWM01000060.1:1456-5561 GCA_002363635.1 Caryophanales bacterium UBA3210
GTAAGGTTACAGTTACTCAATTAACTAAGATTGCCGCAGCTGATTTAGAAGACCAAAAATACACAGTAGAAGCTGGAACTTCTAAAGAATTCGATTTAACTGCTTTAAATGCTAAATATAATGGTGCAATTGCTGTTGAAGGATACGAATTAGATGGTAAAGCTGCTACACCTAATGCTGGTGGAGAATATGTTGTAAAATTATCATTAGCAAATGATGATTATTATTTTGAAAATGATGATAATACAGCAAAACTAATTATTTCTAACTTAAAAGCTGTCGAATCAAATGAAGAATTAAATAAATTACAATCAGTTGCAAATTTCTATTTAGTTGCAAATTATAACGGAAGTGATTTATTTGCAAGTACATTGAAATCAAATAAGACATTTGAATTAGACAATGATAGTGATAATGCTTATTCAGTTCCTACATCTGCAATTAAATTTGATTTAGAATATGCTGGATCAGAAAATTTATATTATATTTCATATGTGAATAGTGATGTAAAAAACTATGTATCATTACCAACAAATAAAAGTTATCAATTAAAAATAACTACTGAAAAAGTTGCATCACAAGTAGAAATTATAGATGGGAAACTTGTAGTTTCAAATGGTAGTAAAGTTTTAGCATCCGCTTCTAACTATGATGGGGCCCTTGAAGCATTATCTCCTACTAGTGCAAACGCAAACCCTGTCGTCTTATATTATGAATACATGTCAGATGCTACTATTTCAAATATTAAAAAAGGACCTGCTGAAAAAGCACTTAAAGATTTAGAATCTTATTTAGATAGTTCATCTATTACTGAAGATAATTATGCTGAAGTAAACGAAAAATATGAACTTGCTATTGCAGAAGTAAATAATTATAAAGAAAAATATTTTGCAGATGAAACATTACTTGAAGGTTATACAAATCTTGGTATTGTAAAAGCAAATCTTGATACATATTTATCAAGTGCAGAAACTTACACAATTACAATTGAAGAAAATGAAGATGTATCTAAAGTTGAAATTGTTGGTTATGAATCATTAGAAGCATTTAATGCATCAAAACCTGTTAAAGGTACTGAATATACAATTAAAGTAACATGCGTTGATGGCAAAATTGTAGATTTAATAAAAGTTGGCACTCAAGAATATGCTTTAGATAAAGATGGTACTTGTACATTAACAGTTAATGGTAATGATACAGTTGTTATTATTACTAAAGAAGGTAAACTTGCAAAAGATGTTAAATTAGAATTAAGTGCTTCTGATGTTGATAATATGAGCACAGATGGATATAGTTATACTCATACAAAAAATGCTAATAATCCTACAATATTAAATAGTGATAAACTTAAACTATATAATGCAAATGGTAAAGGAAATAGTATTACAATCGAAGTAAATTCTTCTTTACAAGGTTATAATATTGTAACTAGTATAGCAAAGAATACACCAAAGGTTACAATTGAAGCTTCTACAGATGGTGAAACATGGGTAACATTTGTAGATGGTGAATCACCTGCCACATTTACTAAAGATGATTTAGGCTCAAATGGATACAAATTTATTAGAATTACAAATAGCTCAAGTGGTACATCACAACTTTTTGTCAGTGAAATCACATTAACTTACTAATCTTTAATATTATTTTATTTTTCTTGCAAACTCATAAACAATTAATTAAACTTGGTATATACGTTGAATAAGAGTTTATATTACTTAATTCTTAGAGAGATGTCGGTAGGTGAAAGACATTGAAAAGAGTAATATATTGTCGCTTAGGAGTATTTAAGGGAACTTACGTTGGTCGCGTTAAGACTAACTAACGAGGGATTATATATTATTTCTTATATAATCTGAATTTAGGTGGTACCACGTTTACTAGGCGTCCTATTTATTTAGGACGCTTTTATATTTTTTGAAAAGGAGATTATTATGCTAGATAAGAGATATGATCCACATGTTATCGAAGAAGGTAAGTACGATAAATGGATGAAAGAAGGCTACTTTACTGCAGGTGATAAGAGTAAAGATCCTTTTACTATTGTTATTCCTCCTCCAAATGTTACTGGTAAGTTACATATTGGTCATACATGGGATACAACTATTCAAGATATTATTTGTAGATATAAGAAAGCTCAAGGTTATGATGTTTTATATTTACCTGGTATGGACCATGCAGGTATTGCGACTCAAGCTAAAGTTGAAGAAAGACTTAGAAAAGATGGTATTTCTAGATACGATTTAGGTAGAGAAGGTTTCTTAAAACAAGCATGGGCATGGAAAGATGAATATGCTAATACTATCCATAAACAATGGGCGAAAATGGGCTTAATGCTTGATTATTCTAGAGAAAGATTCACTCTTGATGATGGATGTAATAGAGCAGTTAAGAAAGTTTTCGTAGATTTATATAACAAAGGTTTAATCTATAGAGGCGAAAGAATTATTAACTGGGACCCAGTTTTTAAGACTGCTTTATCAAATATTGAAGTTATTTACCAAGAGGATAAAGGAAAAATGTATTATTTCCGTTATTATCTTGAAGATAAATCAGATTTCTTAACAGTTGCAACTACTAGACCTGAAACTATGTTTGGTGATGTCTGTGTTGTTGTTAACCCTAAAGATGAAAGATATACTTCATGGGTAGGTAAGAAAGTTATTAACCCTGCTAATGGAGAATTACTCCCAATTATTGCAGATGATTATGTTGATGTAGAATTTGGTACAGGTGCTATGAAATGTACTCCTGCTCACGATCCAAATGACTTTAACATTGGTCAAAAATATGGCTTCCCTCATCCAAATGTCATGAATGATGACGCTACAATGAATGAATTATGTGGCAAATATGCAGGCCAAGATAGATATACATGTAGAGATAATCTTGTTAAAGATATTGAAGCAAATGGCTGCTTAATTAAGATTGAAGAAATCGTTCACCAAGTTGGTCACTCAGAAAGATCACACGAGGTAGTTGAACCAAGACTTTCAAAACAATGGTTTGTTAAGATGAAACCTTTAGCAGAAGCTGCTATGGCTAATGAAGAAAATGAAGAAACTAAAGTCGAATTCATCCCTGAAAGATTTGAAAAAATCTATATGAACTGGATGAGAAATGTCGATGATTGGTGTATTTCTAGACAATTATGGTGGGGACATAGAATTCCTGCTTATTACAACTTAAAAGATGGTTCTATCTTAGTAAGTGAAGAAGAACCAAAGGACATGGAAAATTGGAAACAGGATGAAGATGTACTTGATACTTGGTTCTCATCAGGTTTATGGCCATTTGAAACTCTTGGTTGGCCAGATAATCTTGAAGGTGATTACAAGAGATATTATCCAACTTCAACATTAGTTACTGGTTACGATATTATCTTCTTCTGGGTTTCTAGAATGATGTTCCAGGGACTTAACTTCACAGGAAAATTCCCATTCAAGAAAGTTGTTATCCATGGTTTAATCCGTGACCCACAGGGTAGAAAGATGTCTAAATCATTAGGTAATGGTGTTGACCCAATTGATGTAGTCAATCAATATGGTGTCGATGCATTAAGATATTTCTTAACAAGCAATACTACACCTGGTGAAGATACTCGTTACAGTGATGAAAAACTTCAAGCATCCGCTAATTATTTAAATAAGATTTGGAATGCATCTAGATTCATTCTTATGAACTTAGATGAAAATGAAACTTCTTATGATATTGATAGAAACTTACTTGATGATGTCGATAAATTCATCTTAACTAAATTAGAAGAAACAATTGAAGGCGTAACTACATTAATGGATAGATATGACTTTGCAAATGCTTCTAAAAAGTTATATAACTTCGTTTATGACGATTTTACTTCATGGTACGTCGAATTATCCAAAGTTAAACTAAACGGTGAAGATAAGGCTTTAAAACAAAACACATTAGCAGTTTTAATTAAAGTATTAAAATCAATCATTTTAATGATTTATCCTTATACTCCATTTATTGCAGAAGAAATTTATCTCAACTTACCAGGTCACTTAGATTCAATTATGTTAGATAAGTATCCTTTAGTTGAAAATGATTTAAAATTTGTTGAAGAAACTGCAAAAGTAGAAAACTTAAT
>DEWM01000114.1 GCA_002363635.1 Caryophanales bacterium UBA3210
AAATCCATGCAGAGGTTAACGCAAGAAGCAATTATAAGTCCGCCAACTACAGCAATAGCAATACCTACATAAGATTTAACTCCGCCATTTTCTTTAATAACTGAGTTAGTTTCAAAGTTGACGTCTTGTCTCTTAGTATATAATTCTTTTTCAACCTTTGTTAAATCGTTTGTTAAAGTAATTAAAGAATTATATTTATCTTCTAATTTATCTTCAAAAGCCTTAGAGTCGGTATTACCATTAGCAATTTGAGCTTCACAGACAGATTTTTCATATTGAAGTTCACCTTTTTTTGTTAATAAAGGAGCAAGTTCACTATTTAAAGTTTCAATAGGAGCAGTTAAATTGTCTTTATTATCTTTATTATATTTAGCAATTTGATCATCAATTTCCTTTTGTAAAAGTTTAATACTACAATCTAATTTTGCAATTTCTTGGTCTATAGCATTGATTTTAATATCAATAATTGATTTATATTTATCATATTGATAAACATATGAGTTCTTTTCAAGTTCACCATTTAAATCTGAAATATTTAATTCTGAAATTTGTGAAGAAACATAGTTTTTAACTTGAATTAATGATAAAGAATCGCCAAGTGAAGAAATAGTAACAGAAGAAATAGTAGGATCTAAATATTTTTCAACTAAAGAAGTATATTGAGAATTAATATAACCAGCTTGATCAATTAATTTAGAAATCATTTCACTATAAGTAGTAGATGTTTCTTTATAGTTTTTAGCGTATTTATTTAAATCTAACACATTAAGAATATCATTAGTTTCTCTAACTGGAGTTTCTGCAATTGCTCTAACAAATTCACGAGCAACATCTTTACTAGGGAAATATCTCTTTTTTACAGTAATAGTATATGGTAAAGCATTTAAGTCTTTAGCAGTATCATTTAATGTGATTGAAATAGCAGAATCCTCAATAATTGAATCAACATCAATGCCTGAAAAAGCTTCATTAGATGATTTAACGGCATTTAAATTTTTTTTATTAATTAAATCTCTAGTGTTAAATGATTCACCATTTAAATATGTAGAACCATCAAATCCATTGATATTATAAGCAAAAGATGAAGTATAGTCTGTTTTAAGAGTATTGTAGCCTAATAATAAACCTAAAGAGATTGTAATACATGAAGTAACTGCAACTAATGCGAATGTGATTTTTCTTTTCTTAGTTAAGCCAATTGAACATTTAAGAACTTGACCTAATGTTAAACCTGAGTTTTCTTCTTCCATAAGATTCCTTTCAAAATATTAATTATTAATATTTGTATGACTAAGTCATACCATATACAATATTGATTTTACACTATTAAAATAATATTTTAAAGAGAATTAATTCTAATAATTTTCTATGCAAATTTGTCTAAAAAAATTCACGAGTAATTTAACTCATGAATTCTTTAATAATTATGCAATATCTAAGTTTTTAATTTCTAAATACTTAGGTCCGTGGTAAGAAGGTAAAGTGACAGTTTCTTTTGAATAAACTGCAGAAGCTTTAACATCATTAAAATTGCCTGCAATAGAAAAGCCAGTAACTGGGATTTCTTTTTTACCATCAAAATAAAAGCCTAAACGAACTTCTCCACCGAATAATCCTGAATATGGATCTAGTTGCATATTAGAGAATTTAACACATCTAATATATGGAGTTTTCTTCATTTCATCAAATGACTTAGAACCTTCTTTAACAACAATAACTGGGACTTCACCTGTAGGTTCATCTACACCTAGATAATAACCAAATCTATATGAACCATAATTTGCTTTAGCAATACCTTCTTCAATTAAAGAAACTTCTTTTAAAACAACTCCGTCAAAATCAACTGCACTTGATTTGATTGCACCATCATAGATAGGAACTAATTTTAGATTAAGTTTATCACCAGTAACATTTTCACCTTGAACTGATTCACCAAGGTTAGTTAAATTAAGTTTTTGGTATTTTGAGGAATAATTTAGGTCTCCTGCGATGCTTCCAAAGACTTGGTAGACTTCCTCATCCTGAATAATAACATTGACGCCTGGAACGACCTTTTTAGCGTTTAACTTTTTAGCGCGTGATCTAGCTTTAGCAAGTTCTAAAGCAGTCTTAACTTGTTTAGTTAATTCTTTTCTGTTGAAAGTACCAAATCTAATCATTTCATATACTTCAACTTCTTCATCTTTCTTATCCCATGAAGGAATAGTTTCAATATTGCCACTGAAAGTAGTAGAAGAAACTTTTACGCCTTTAGAATTTAAGATAGTTGTTGTTGTCTTATATAAGAAAATTTCAGTCGCGGATAAATATCCATCTTTAAATTTATCAGCTTTAAAGACAGCTTTTTCTACTTCACCTACTAATTCATTAAATGGTTTCTTTCTTAAATTTGATTTAGATTTAACAGCTTTAACTTTGGATTTACCAGGAATATCGAAATATTTATTTAAAGTAAAT
Source organism: Caryophanales bacterium UBA3210 (assembly GCA_002363635.1). Taxonomy (GTDB): domain Bacteria; phylum Bacillota_I; class Bacilli_A; order RFN20; family CAG-449; genus UBA3210. Next base: position 2,458 of record DEWM01000114.1, read on the forward strand.
GATGCTGCAAAAACTGTTTCATCAATTTTAGTTTTAATTTCTTCTTCACTCATAAATGGATAATAAGTAAATGAAGCATTACCTCTTAAGCCATCCTTATCAATGTATAAAGTGACATTATAATCAAAAGTATGCGTAGCGCGGTTAGTTTCAAGTTGCTTTAAGACATAGAAAAGTTCAGTCGATTCAGTTTCAACAATATTAACTTTCCAAGCAGAAATCTTTTTAGATTTCTTTAAAACTTTTAATAACTTTTCCATTAGCTTAATTTGCACCTCGCTTTCAAATATGGTCCTCCATCAGAAACGCAGACCCATTCCTTATGACCTTTTCCACAGTGACCTGAACCAATAACTTCTAAATCAGAAGAAACCATAGAAATAGAATTTAATAAATCAGGGACGTATCCAGACATAACTACTGGAGAAACAATCTTTCCTGTGAATTTTCCATTCTTAATTTCCATACCGTATTCAGCAGTACACTGAATATTCCAGTTCTTAGGGTCTTCCATACCATTATTAGTTTCAAATAACATGTAACCATGTTTAATTGATTTAATCATATCTTCAACCTTATCGTTACCAGAAGAGAAGAATGTATTAGTCATTCTAGTATAAGCTTTTCTCTTAGTAGATTCTCTTCTACCATTACCAGTAGGTTCTGTACCAAGTTGTAAAGCAGAAACAGCATCAGAAATACCAGTTTGTAAAATGCCATCTTTGATAATTAATGTGTCGTGTGCTAAGACCCCATCATCATCAAAGAAATATGAACCTGCAGATAAAGTTGCAGAAGCACCATCATGCATATTAACTAAAGGAGAAGCAACTCTCTTATTAATATAGTGTCTAGATTTTGCTCTATGCTTAACAAACATATCCATTTCAACACCATGTCCAAAAGCTTCATGCGCAATTAAGCCAGTAATTGAAGGATGAGTAATAATATCATATGTACCAGGAGTAATATGAGTTGAAGATAATAATTTAATTGCAAGTTCTGCAACTTCATCACAAGTATCTTCAATTAATTTAAATGACTTTTCGTAAGAATTATATGCTCCTACTTTTCTCGCCATTTTAACATTTCCACCGTCTCTAGCCACCGCTAAAGAAATAACATTCATCCAAGTATAAGTCTGAGTTAAATCTCTATTTCTAGAAATAAACATCGCGGATGTTTCATATACTGTATATGCTGCCATAGCTTGAATGATTTTATCTGAATAGCCTTTAAGTTTATCTTTAATACCATTTAATCTAGCCATTAAAACATCTAAAGATGGTTCTTCATCTTCAGTAGGTCTAACAAAGTCCTTAACTAAAGGTTCGTCAGGCATAACCTTTACATCTACATGATTATTAAGGACATCATTTGATAATGATGTTTTTTCAATGATATCTTTTTCAAGTTCATCGATAGTTGAAGACGAAATATCTGAGAAAGAATATTCTGAATATGTCTTACCATTATAGATTTTAACAACGAAACCGCATTGTTTTTCGTTAGTATCACCAATAGAAGTAGTTACAGTATTAACTCTAATAGTTTTACCAGTAACGTGCTTACCAAGTAATGATACGTATTCATATCTATTTAGTAATCTATTAACTAATTCTTTACAAACATCATGTCTATCACATAAATATTTTGAATACATAAGTATCCTCCTTTCTTTAATAATTTATCTACAATTATTATGCTGTAGTAGATTTCCAGCTATCAGGCATTGTTCTTACAAACATTTCTTTGTCGTCAATAGTAATTTTTAATTTCATCCAATCACTATCTTTTAATTTAGTAGTATTATTTGAACAAGCTAATCCTATAGAAATTTTATTAGATGTAGTATCTTTTCCACAAGATACAACAACATTACCATTCATATCTTTTCTACCTGTTGTATGAATGTATTGTCCACCAATTGCAACACCAGTTTTATCACTAGAAGTTTTACCATTTTTATCTGTTTTACTATTAGCAGTACAAATTTCATATGATTCATAAATAGAAGTGACATATACTTCATCAGTCCATTTAGAAATACGATCAATAAATTGTTGGGTTGGGAATTGATTTTCCGTTGCCCCAGTATATTCATCAGTACCACAGCAGCAAGAAACCACACACATCTTAGGTTTAATAATATTTAATAAGCAGTCATTAGAAGATGTTTTAGAACCATGATGTCCTGCTTTAAATAAATCAACTTCAGGTAAGGTTTTTTCTTTAGTAGAACCATCATAATATGCTGATAATTTTTCTTCACCTTCTTTTTCAAGGTCACCTGTTAATAAGAAATATTTATTTCCTTCACTAGAAGCATATGTGAATAAAGTACAAACTGAATAATTGTTTTCATCACTAGAAGTGTTCCAGTAATAATAATTATAAACAATATCCATAGTTACTTTATCAGATAAAACATATGATTTAGATGCACCTTCAACGTTATCAAAACATTGATCTGCATAAAACATTTTTGCACCGTTAGTACTTACTTGATTTTCAAATGCTGTTACCATTCTTTTATAAGTAGCAGAATCTTTATTTGAATTTCTATTTTTAATAATAACACCTGCTGAATAATGTTCTAGGATTTTAGGGAAGGCATCAATATGGTCTTGGTCACCATGAGTTGCAATAACATATTCAAGTTTTCCATCTTTTACATAATTATCCATGTAACTAATAGTAGTACTTGCAGAG
>DEWM01000095.1 GCA_002363635.1 Caryophanales bacterium UBA3210
ATTGTTGGTTTATCTAAGGCTAAAAAGAAAGAAAATATTCAACTAAACTGGATTGGTATATCAATTGGAATAGTCATATTAATCATCACTATAATTAAATTATTTTTGGGTATATAAATTTTTTATTTATTTTTGATAAAAATTAGTTGCATTAATATTGTCGTTTTGATAATATTAATATCGCTGATGGAAATGGTTCCTTAGCCAAGTTGGTAAGGCAATTGACTGCAACTCAATGACCATCGGTTCGAATCCGTTAGGAACCTCCATTACAAATAAGTGAGAAACCTAAAAATTCTTTAGAAAAACTCTTGAAAAAAATATCTAGAAGTTGTACTATTAACAAGCATTGCGCTAATAGCTCAACTGGATAGAGTGCCAGACTACGAATCTGGAGGTTGCGAGTTCGATTCTTGCTTAGCGCGCCATGCAATTTCGGGAAATAGCTCAGCTTGGTAGAGCACCTGGTTTGGGACCAGGGTGTCGCAGGTTCAAATCCTGTTTTCCCGACCATTTAATTACATCAGTCCCTCGCGGACTGTGGATATACATATGGGGCTGTAGCTCACCTGGGAGAGCGCCTGATTTGCATTCAGGAGGTAGAGAGTTCGATCCTCTTCAGCTCCACCATTATGTAATATTGAAGACAACTGAAAAGTTGCCTTTTTTTTGCAAATTTACTATTGTTACAAAATTAATTGAATTGTTAAAAGAACTATGGTATTTTGTAATTAATAATAAAAATAGTGACAAAACAAAAGAACTAGCAACAATATATAGATTTAATTATAGGTGGAATAACCAAACAATACCTATGGAAGAAGCAACGAGGAGATAAATAAATTTATGCTAACTTTAGAAGAATTAAAAGAAATTTATAGTGGATTTGGAGATGATTTCATTATTGATGAAGAAAAAAGAAACTATTACCATATTACTGATGAAACATTATTAGATTGGAGAACTGAAAAGCAATTTAAAATGCAAAAAAAATTTTTTCAGTATGTAGGATTAATAAATGAAGAAAATGAATTTTGGCATGATAATTACAATAATAAATTACTATCTAATTTAGAAAGAATTAATGTTATTTTTGATTTGTCCATTGCATATAGAAATGCCAAACCGGAAGTATATGATGAACTAGAACATCTTTATGATGTTGCATTAGAATATGATATCTTTGATTTTTATACATTTAAGAATTGTACTCATACTAATTCTGAAAGAGATAGAAATGAAATGTATATCGGTAAAGATTATAGGTATAGAGAAGAAGGAAAGAAAACGATAATAGTTGATGAATGGTATATAGGTTTATTTCCAAATTTATATAAGGCAAATAAAATGGATGTGTTTGATAGATTAATGAAGATATTTATTAATAAAGTTTATCCTAAATATGGTCTATTTTTACAACCTGCAATGAAAATGTTAATTCAATTTTGTAAAGAGAATAAATTGGAATATGTAGATACCTTATTAGAGTGCCATAAAAAAGCTATGAAAGAAGATTATCCTTCTCATCATGAATATAAATATAATTTTATGAAAAGAGATGAAAAGGAATGGGAAGAGATTAATTTGTAATTAAATTATTATACGAGGGGAGAAAAATAATGAAAAAGAAATTAAAAATTATAGTACTATTATTTTCTATTCTTTTAAGCATAGTAGTAATGCCTAAAGATAGTAATGATGTATCTATTAGTGAACCTACTATTATTGAACGAAGTATTGATGAAGAAATAAATGAAGCTGCAATGTGTAAGTTAGATCCTATTAATATGGGTGGAGGCGGCTTAATTAATTCAGATGGTGCATTAAGTGGTGCTGGAGCAGGAGGAGATATATTAACACCTCTAATTTATTGGGTAAGTACTTTAATTCAACAATATGTAGCTGCTAAAACAGCAAGTGAACTAACAAATACTCAAACTAATACAAATAATAATACTTATAATGATACATATAAAAATCCAACCGAAGATGATTTGTTTAATAATGAAGGTATTAAAGATTTAATGAAGAAACATGGTTGGACAAAAGAAAAAGTACAAGAATGGATACTTAAGATGACAGGTGTATCTATTGCAACTTTTTTAAACAATAATAGCAATAATATTAGAATCTATATTGGATCAACACAATATGAAATAAAATACAGTGGCTATCGTGAAATATCAAATAATATGTTTACATTTTTTATAGATAAAAAAGGTTGGGAAGATTTAACTGAAAATGTATGTGGTAGAAATTATGACAAAGTATAGGTATTAAATTATATATGGATAATAATGGGAATAATTAAGAATGCTACTTTTGTATTAGTAACACCTTCAATTGGATATATTGATTATAGTACAGGAACACCATTAAATCATGGTATGGAATATATACCTATGTATTCAAAAGAATTGGCAACAATATATAGTTTTGGATATAGGTGGAATTGCCAAACAATACCTAAGGAAGAAGCAACGAGGAGATAAATAAATTTATGCTAACTTTAGAAGAATTAAAAGAAATTTATATTGGATTCGGAGATAGTTTCATTATTGATGAAGAAAAAAGAAATTATTACCATATTACTGATGAAATGTTGTTAGAATGGAGAACTGAAAAACAATTTAATATGCAAAAAAATTTTTTTCAGTATGTAGGATTAATAAATGAAGAAAATGAATTTTGGCATGATAATTATAATAATAAATTATTATCGAATTTAGAGAGTATTAATGGCTTATTTATTTTGTCCATTGCATATAGAAATGCTAAACCGGAAGTATATAATGAACTAGAACATCTTTATGATGTTGCATTAGAATATGATATCTTTGACTTTTATACATTTAAGAATTGTACTCATACTAATTCTGAAAGAGAAAGAAATAGAATGTATATAGGGACAGATAGAAAATGTAGATTGGATGGAAAAAAGATAATAGTTTTAGATGAATGGTATATAGGTCTATTTCCGGATTTATATAATGCAAATAAAATGGACGTGTTTGATAGATTAATGAAAATATTTATTAATAAAGTTTATCCTAAATATGGCCTGTTTTTACAACCTGCAATGAAAATGTTAATTCAATTTTGTAAAGAGAAAAAATTGGATTATGTAGATGATTTATTAATATGTCATAAAAAAGCTATGAAAGAAGATTATCCTTCTCATCATGAATATAAATATAATTTTAAGAAAAGAGATGAAAAGGAATGGGAAGAGATTAATTTGTAATTGTATTTATGTTATCTCTTAGTTTTATCATAAGAAAAGAGCAATCAACAAATTTATATTTGGATAACAAAAAGTTGGTTGGAATGAAACTATTAGATGTTGTTTTAGATTTTAATCTTGTAAAGTATGAGGGTGAAATATATTTTGTTATGCTATTAAACGAGTATATGCACTGCATTATGTTCCAAGCAGATTCTTTGGAAGCAATTGAAAAGAATTAATATTTATAACTTATCGTGGGTGAGAAAATGAAAAAAGTGTTAATAACAATCTTATCAGTATTATCTGTATTTAATATATGTTTATCGGTTTATTTAATTACTAAACTAAATTCTAAAGAATATAAAATCGATTATTATAAAGAAAATCTATATTCAGTTGTTGAAATAAAAGCAGAATCAACATTTGGTATCATTTCATATGGTACTGCTTGTTGCTATAAAGATAGTTATTTTATAACTAATGCTCATGTCGTAAATTTAGATAATAATGGAGAAAATATATATACTGATTTCTCTTATAGGTATGCAGATGAAGATGAATATACTAAATTTGAATTAATAAACGTTAATGTAGAATCTGATTTAGCGATATTTAAAGTAGATGACAATAAACATAAGCCAGTTTTGATTGGTAGTAATAAAGTTAATGTTGGTGATGAAGTATATTCTTTAGGAAATGTGTCTAATCAAGGCTTAACTTTATCTAAAGGAATAGTTAGTTTAAATAAAGTTTTAGTTAATAATAAAGAATATATTTGTAGTGATAATTTAATTTCATCAGGTAATTCTGGAGGTGGGTTATTTAATCTAAATAATGAATTAGTAGGAATAACTTCATTTACCTTAGAATCTAACCCTTATGCATATTCTATTCCTATTGAAAGCATTGACGTCTTTTATGAAGAAACAATAAATAATAAATATATTTTTTAGCGGAGTTACTTACTTCGCTTTTTTGGTACAAAAAAATACAAGTGTTAAATTGTTGAAATAAGAGCATATTAAAGTTATACTTTAATCATATGTGGTACGAATATTTATATAGAGTTTTAAGCATTATTAATTATATTGCTATTGGGTTCTTTGGAATCCCACTTCTTTTACAATTTATTGAAGTTTTTGCAGCTTTCTTCCATAAGAGAATTGATTTTAAAAAATCTGATAAACAGGCTCGAATTGCTTATGTAATTCCTGCTTATAATGAATCTAGCGTTATTAAGAGTACAGTAGAAGATGTCATTAAAAGTCAAAAATATCCTAGAGATAAATTTGATGTTTATGTCGTTGCAGATAACTGTACAGATAATACTGCAGATTTAGCACGTGAAGCAGGCGCAATTGTATTAATTCATAATGATCCAGATCCTGCTCATCATATGGCGGCATATCCATTAAAATATGGCATTGATTACATTTTAAAGAATGATAAAGATGCTGAACTTGTTATTCATTTAGATGCTGATAATCATATTAATCCTGAATTTTCACAGCTTATGAATGATGCATATCAAAGTGGAGTAGACTTTGCTCGTCCTTATGAAGGGGCAATTAATGGTAATCAAAATTTCTTTACTAAAGCATGTGCTTTCTTCTATGCATTTGATTCTAGATTTGGGGGAAGAGGAAAAGAAGTTCTTGGATTAAGTGCTAGAGTTAATGGTTCTGGTGCGACAATGAGTAGAAGAATGCTTGAAGAAACTAATGGTTATGATTCAGTAACTATTTCTGATGATACTGAATTTACAATGAATAGATTAATTGAAGGTAGAAAAGCTCACTTTGTTGAAGCTGCTGTTGTATATGAAGATATGCCTTCTACTGGTG
>DEWM01000072.1:0-5128 GCA_002363635.1 Caryophanales bacterium UBA3210
ATCAGGTTCTTCAACAGTTGAACTTGAAAAAAATGGTAGAAACGCAAAAGTTGCTTCATCATTTTTTTCAAGTTCAACTGTTGAACTTGAAAAAAATGATGAAGCAACTTTTGCGTTTCTACCATTTTTTTCAAGTTCAACTGTTGAAGAACCTGATGAAGTTCCATCTTCATATTTTTCTGTTAAAGGTTTTAAATCCCATGTAGAACCTTTTGCATTGTTAATTTGAGTGCCACATGATGTGACTGATAGCATTGCAACTGATAAAATTGCAAGTCCGAGTTTTTTCTTCATAAATTTTTTTGTTTCCTTTTCCTTTTTTACTATCCTTTTGTACCGCTTCTAGATACGCCTCTAATGATGTATTTTCTAAAGAATAAGAATACAAGGAATAAAGGTGTTGAAACGATAACACAAGCAGCCATCTGGATAGGATAGTTAGTATTACCAGTGGAGCTAGCAGCTCTATCAGCAGCTGAGACGAATGATGAGTTTCTTAACCATACAGAGATGAGCCAGAAGTTCTTATCGTCGTTAACTAACTGACACCAAATGTATGAGTTCCATGCACCCATCATCTTTAAGATGGTGATAGAAATAATTGAAGGCATTGCAAGTGGAATCATAACTTTTAATAAGTATTTGAAGTCTGATGCGCCATCAACTTTAGCTGCGTAATATAATTCATCAGGAATTTGTTTAAAGTTCTGTCTTAATAAATAGATGTAGAATACTGACACTAAGAATGGAACTATTAATACCTGATATGAGTTTTTCCAACCTAATGTTGAAACAGTTGCATAGTTTGTAATTGTGAATAATTCACCAGGAATCATCATTGTCATAAGTAAAACTGCAAACAATGTATCTCTTCCCCTGAATTTTAATCTAGCAAATGCATAAGCTGCTAAGATTGTAATAACAATTGAAAGAAGTGTAGAAACAACTGCAACACCTAATGTGTTAATAAGTGCTCTCCAGAATCCTTCAACCTGTAAAGCTTCAGCATAGTTTCCCCAGCAGAATTCATGTGGGAAGAATGTTGGAATAACTAAACGATATTCTGTATCTGTTTTTAATGATGAAATAATCATCCAATAGAATGGGAATATTGTAATAAATGCAAAGAAAATTAAGAAGACATATGTTACTGTTTTAACCGTAATTTCTTTTGCTTTTTGTCTTTTTTGTAAAGTTTCTAAATCTGTATTAGTAATAGTAGCAATCTTATTGTTTTGTGAATAAGATTTCTTTTGAGTTTTTACAGATTCGACTTCTTCAGTTTTGACTTTGTTATCTACTTCCATAAAACCTCCTATTAATAATGTACCTTCTTAGATCCAACCCATCTTGAGAACATTGTGAATACTAAGATAATAGCGAATAAGATTAATGCACCTGCTGCAGCTCTACCGAACTCAGCTAATGCGATTTGGTTATAAATGAAACCAACCATTGTGTTCATATCAATTGAGTTTAAATCGTTACCGAAAACAGCGACTGAAGCTGTATATTCTTTGAATGAACCAATGAAACCTGTAATTAATACGTATGCAATCATAGGTGAAAGCATAGGTACTGTAATTCTCCAGAATGTCTTTGCTTTTGTAGCGCAGTCAATCTTTGCTGCATCGTAATATTGTTTATTAACACTCTGTAACGCACCAAGTAAAATCATAATTTTAAATGGTAAAGCGTTCCAAATAATGTAAACACAAAGAACGAACATTCTAGTAAAGTGAGAAGCATTTGAACCGCCAATCATACTAATATTAATCCAGTTAATTTTAGTACCAAAGATTGTGTTAATGACACCGACAGTAGTAAATCTACTTGGTGTACCAATTACTGAGAACATAACAGCGAATACCATACCAATAGCAATAGTGTTAGTTACGTATGGTAAGAAGAAAATTGTTTGTAAAATCTTTTGTAATGGTCTAATTGAGTTAAGTGCTACGGAAATTAATAGCGCAAGCATTGTTGAAATTGGAACAGTTACAATAGTAACAATGATTGTGTTGTATAAACATGATGTGAACTTAGGATAATTGAATGCATCAATAAAGTTCTGAATACCAAATTCAAAAGTTTGGTTTGTAGCTTTTAATGGGTTATATCCATTTAAGAAAGTAATACCGATTGTCTTAAAAAATGGATAAAATGTAAAAACTGCCATTAATATCAATGCTGGTGCTAAGAAGATCCATCCTTTCCATTGATGTTTAGCTTCCATAGTTATTTCTCCTTGCTTTCTTCAGAGTTTTCTTTAACTTCTTCAGCTTTTTCTTTTTTCTTGAAGACACCTTTGCACTTATTCCATGCTTTTTGGAATGCATTTTCTTTCTTTTCTTCAAGTTGAACTTGTTCTAAACCTTTCATTACAACTGGAGCATCGTATACTTTATCATCTGAGATTCTAATTTCAGTTTCTTTGTTGAATAAGAATACTTTGTGTGGTTTTAAGTTAAACTTGTATGATTTAGCGCCTGTTTCTTCAAATTCTTCAACAATAGATCTAATTAATGGTTTTAATGAACTTTCATGAGTTGAAAGAATTGATCTTTCTCTACCCATAACTTCTAAGTGGTCGAAGTTTAAAGTTAAAACGCCATCTTTTGCAGGAATGAATCCTTCTGGTCTAATTGCAACGTAGATTTCCTGATCTGGTAATTTTGTATCCATGATCTTTTCTTTGCCGATGTAGACGCCACCTTTCTTAATAACACCTGCGAATGTGTTAATTGGTGGAGTGCCTAAGAATTGAGCAACGAATAAGTTGTGTGGATCATCATAAATTTCTTGTGGAACGCCAACTTGTTGAACAACACCAAGTTTCATAACAACGATAACATCACAAATTGACATAGCTTCTTCTTGGTCGTGTGTAACGAATACTGTTGTAACCTGTGTTTCTCTTTGGATTCTCTTAATTTCTTCACGAGTTTGTAATCTTAAACGAGCATCTAAGTTTGATAAAGGTTCATCAAGTAATAAGACGTCTGGTGCTTTTGCTAACGCACGAGCAATTGCGACACGCTGTTGCTGACCACCTGATAATTCGCTTGGTTTTCTATCAAGTAAGTTTTCAATTTGAACAACCTTAGCAACTTCGTGAGCTCTTTCGATACGTTCATCTTTTGGCATGCCAATGTTTTCGAGTGGGAATAAGATGTTTTGTAATACAGTCATGTGTGGATACAAAGCATAGTTTTGGAAAACAAGTCCAATTCCTCTCTTTTGTGGTTCTAGATGAGTTACATCCTTATCACCGAAAACAATACTACCTCTTGTTGGTGCAAGAAGTCCGCTAAGCATGAATAATGTAGTTGATTTACCACAACCTGAAGGGCCAAGTAAACCTACTAATGTACCAGATGGGATATCGATGCTTACATTGTTTACAGCAATAACTTTTGAATTCTTCTTTTTGTTTTCGAATTCTTTTGTTAAACCGTCTAAAACAATTTTCATTTTTCTCCTCCTAAATAATGTAATTTCAGTAATAGTATTTAACTATTAACGATTATCAATAAGCCAAGTTAATTATAATAATTAAGAAATTTCTTGTAAAGATGGCCTGAATTGACAAAATTCAAACCAAGTCAAACTATTTTTCTCTTAAATAATTAATCAAATGCCCTTGATTATCGAGATTAATAATGAGTACAAAAAAAGCGCTCAACGACATAAAAATAGCTAGTAATTTAGATATTTTTTAGTTTGAGTGCTCTATGATCATTCATTATCTTCTCTACCTTTAATATATTTATTATAAATATATTGCTTTATAATTATATGATATAGAAAATAATTAATCAATAATGAATTTACAAAAGGCCTATACATAGGCATAAATATTGTTCAAATGTTATATTTATAACAAATAATAACATTTATGAAGATCATTTTTATATATTAAATATATAAACTAATAAAATATATAGGACTGTATTTTTACTAATAATTGGGCAATTTTTAGCCGTTTTTTTAGCAATTCTATGCAAATTAATTAATTTATAAAAATAACTTTTTTAAAATTGTAAATTATTGTCAAAATACCTCGTTATTATATAAAAAAACCAAGTTTTATTCTCATATTATAAGCATATAAATTTAAGTATATATTAATATTTTTATATATCTTTATTTATAAAAAATAGAGCCATGACGAATCATGACTCTAAATAGTTAATTCAGTAAGTTAAGAAACTTATTTAATGATTTCGTTAACTGTACCAGCACCAACTGTTCTACCACCTTCACGGATTGAGAACTTTGTACCTTTTTCGATAGCTACTGGGTGGATTAATTCAACTGTGAATGTAACGTTATCACCTGGCATAACCATCTGTACGTCTGCTGGTAATTCAACAACACCAGTAATATCTGTTGTTCTGAAGTAGAATTGTGGTCTGTAACCATTTAAGAATGCTGTGTGACGGCCACCTTCTTCTTTAGTTAAAACGTAAACTGAAGCTGTGAATTTTGTGTGTGGAGTAACTGAACCTGGTTTTGCTAAAACTTGTCCACGGACGACTTGGTCTCTGTTGACACCTCTTAATAAGATACCAGCGTTGTCGCCTGCTTCTGCGAAATCTAATGTCTTTCTGAACATTTCGATACCAGTAACGACTGACTTAATTGTATCGTGGATACCAACGATTTCAACTTCGTCACCCATCTTGATAATACCTCTTTCAACTCTACCTGTAACGACTGTACCACGACCTGTGATAGTTAAAACGTCTTCGATAGCGAGTAAGAATGGTTTATCTGTATCTCTTTGTGGAGCTGGAATGTATGTATCACATGCATTCATTAATTCCATAATTGATTCTTCATACTTTGGATCGCCGTTGATTGCTTGTAATGCTGAACCACGGATAACTGGTGTATCATCACCTGGGAAACCGTATGAGTTAAGAACGTCTCTAACGTCCATTTCAACTAAGTCGATTAATTCTGGATCATCGACCATATCGCATTTGTTTAAGAATACAACGATGTATGGAACACCAACTTGTCTTGCAAGTAAGATGTGTTCTCTTGTTTGTGGCATAACGCCATCTGTTGCAGCTACGACAAGGATAGCACCATCCATCTGAGCAGCACCAGTGATCATGTT
>DEWM01000072.1:5174-10503 GCA_002363635.1 Caryophanales bacterium UBA3210
TTTTTAACATAGTCAGCGTGGCCTGGGCAGTCTACGTGAGCGTAGTGTCTTGTTGCTGTTTGATATTCAACGTGAGCTGTGTTGATTGTGATACCACGAGCCTTTTCTTCTGGTGCAGCATCAATCTGTGCATAGTCTTTCTTTTCTGATAAACCTTTTTTTGCTAAGACTGTTGTAATTGCAGCTGTTAATGTTGTTTTTCCGTGGTCGACGTGACCAATAGTACCAATATTAACGTGAATCTTAGATCTGTCAAATTTTTCTTTTGCCATTATTGAATTTCCTCCTAATTAATTTGAATTTCAACGAATTCATAATATAGCATTTTTATTGATAAATCAATAGTTTGGTATAAATAAGAACTCGCAAAGAGCCCTAAAGGACTACTTTGCTTGTTTCTTAATGATTTCTTCCTGAATGAATTTTGGACATTCAGCGTAGTGATCCATTTCCATTGTGTAGTTGCCACGGCCCTTTGTCATAGATCTTAAATCTGTAACGTAACCGAACATATTTGCAAGTGGAACGAATGCATCGATAACTTGAGCATTACCTCTTTCTGTTTGACCTTGGATTTCACCACGTCTTGCAGAAACATCACCCATGATATCGCCTAAGTATTCAGATGGAACTGTAACTTCGACTTTCATGATTGGTTCGAGGATAACTGGATCACACTTTCTTGCAGCTTCTTTAAGTGCTAAAGATGCAGCAACTTTATATGCAGCTTCTGAAGAGTCAACATCATGGTATGAACCATCGAATAATGTTGCCTTAATGTCAATGACTGGGAAGCCTGCGACTAAACCTCTATCTAATGATTCTTTTAAACCATCAGCTGTTGGTTTGATGAATTCTCTTGGAACTGTACCACCGACAATTGCATCGACGAATTCGAAGCCTTTGCCTGGGTTTGGTTCGAATCTAACCCATACGTGACCATATTGACCATGACCACCAGATTGTTTAATGTATTTACCTTCACATTCTGCTGCTTTACGGATTGTTTCTCTGTATGCAACTTGTGGAGCACCGACGTTAACGTCGACTTTGAATTCATCTCTTAATCTAGTAACCATAACATCGAGGTGAAGTTCACCGACACCACCGATGATGTGTTGGCCTGTTTCCTGGTTTGTTGTGAAACGGAATGTTGGGTCTTCTTCTTGTAACTTGATTAATCCGAGTGTCATCTTTTCGAGGTCAGCTTTTGATTTTGGTTCAATAGCTTCTGAGATAACTGGATCAGAGAATTTGATTGCTTCAAGGATAACTTCGTGTTCTTCATCACAAAGTGTATCACCTGTTGTTGTTGATTTTAAGCCGATAGCTGCGCCGATATCACCAGCGTATACTTCTTCAACTTCTTCTCTCTTGATTGAGTTCATGATAACTAATCTTGAGAATCTTTCTTTAACACCCTTAGTTGAGTTTAAAACATATGAGCCAGCTTTTGCTGTACCAGAGTAAACTCTGAAGAATGCTAATTTACCAACGAATGGGTCTGTCATGATCTTGAATGCTAATGCAGCGAATGGTGCATTATCATCTGGAATGCATTTAACTTCGTTACCTGCTTCATCATGAGCTGTAGCGTGGTCAATATCTACTGGAGAAGGTAAGTAGTCAACAACTGCGTCGAGTAATGGCTGGATACCTTTGTTCTTGTAAGCTGAACCACATAATACTGGGAAGAATTCTGCTGTTAAAACAGCTTTTCTAATAGTTTTTTTGATTTCTTCAACTGATAATTCTTCACCATCGAGATACTTCATCATGAAGTCATCATCGTAGTTAGCGAGTTTTTCAATTAAGAATTCTCTTAATTCTTCAACTCTTGCTTTGTATTCTTCTGGAACTTCTACTACAGTTGGGTGTTCACCTTTTGCATCAGAGAAGATATAACCTTTTCTTTCAACAATATCGATTACACCTTTTAACTGAGATTCAAGTCCAATAGGGTACTGAATTGGAGCTGCAGTAACGCCTAATTTATCATGAATTGATTTCCAAGACATTTCGAAGTCAGCGCCGATAGCATCTAACTTATTAACAAAGACAATTCTTGGAACATTGTACTTTGTAGCCTGTCTCCAGACTGTTTCTGTTTGAGGTTCTACACCTGATTTACCGTCAAGAACTGTAACAGCACCATCGAGTACACGAAGGGAACGTTCAACTTCAGCTGTGAAGTCGACGTGGCCTGGAGTATCGATTAAGTTGATTCTGTGTTCTTTCCAGAAGCAAGTTGTAGCAGCAGAAGTAATTGTAATACCTCTGTCTTGTTCCTGCTTCATCCAGTCCATAGTTGCTGTACCATCGTGAGTTTCACCAATCTTATAGACTTTACCTGTGTAGAAAAGGATACGTTCTGAACATGTTGTTTTACCAGCATCAATGTGAGCCATGATACCGATGTTACGAGTTTTTGTGATATCGTACTGACGTGCCATAACTTTATCTCCTTATTACCATCTGTAGTGTGCGTAAGCCTTGTTAGCTTCTGCCATTTTGTGTGTATCTTCTCTCTTCTTAACTGAAGCGCCTGTACCGTTAGCTGCATCGATGATTTCTGCTGCTAATTTGTCTTCCATTGACTTTTCGTTTCTGAGTCTTGCGTAACCGACTAACCATCTGAGGCCTAAAGTTACTCTACGTTCTGCTGAAACTTCAACTGGAACTTGGTAGTTAGCTGCACCAACTCTTCTAACTTTTAATTCAAGAGCTGGCATAATGTTTCCGATAGCAATTTCGAAAACTTCCATAGCTGGTTTTCCTGTTTTTGCTTCAATCTTGTTGAATGCATTGTATAAGATAGTTTGAGCTGTACCTCTCTTGCCATCTAACATAATTCTATTGATTAAACGTGTTACTAATTTTGAATTGTAAATTGGATCTGGTAACACATCGCGTTTTGCGACTTTTCCTTTACGTGGCATAAAAATCCTCCTTTCAAATATTTATAATTTATAGATTTTTTCCGTATTTAATGTTTTTTGCTAATTACTTAGCTGCTTTTGGTTTTTTAGCACCATAGAGTGATCTTGACTGTTTTCTGTCAGCGACACCTGCGCAGTCTAAAGTACCTCTGATAACATGGTATCTAACACCTGGTAAATCCTTAACACGGCCACCACGAATTAATACAGTTGAGTGTTCCTGTAAGTTGTGTCCTTCTCCACCGATGTAAGCAGTGACTTCGAAACCGTTTGATAATCTGACTCTGCAGTATTTTCTTAAAGCTGAGTTAGGTTTCTTTGGAGTCATTGTGCCAACACGAGTGCAAACACCTCTCTTCTGAGCTGATGCTTGGTTTGTTGTTCTCTTTGTTAATGAGTTCCAACGTTTGTTTAATGCTGGTGACTTAGATTTTTCAATTGCGCTTGTACGTCCATTACGAACTAATTGGTTAATTGTAGGCATGAAATAATCTCCTTTCTTCAATAAAGTCTTGCTTGCCAACGAACCCGGGTGTTCACATCATCTTCTAAAAAAATGGATGCTAAGCATCATGAACACAGTGCCCGTGGCACATGCGGAATAATCATAATATAAATCTTATTAAAAGTGCAAGCACAAAATTTAAAAATAAAACATCTTTTTGGAACGCCTGGGTGTGTGCGTTTGTGCAAAAAGATGCTTAATTATTATATAATTAAATTATGCTAGATACATCCGTTACAAAAATTAATAATTTTACTCATTAATTCTTCATTTAGTTCATATAATTTATCGTAATCTAGTTCGTCATAGAACTTCTTGAGAACGTCACGAGGAACGTTGTCTTTATATTCACCTTGAAGTCTACCTAAATCATCATTTGTAGATGCATCATACTTAGATGCTTCTAAAGATAAGACTGGTTTAGAGCCTACTTCAGGTAAAGATTCAAATTTAAATCCTTCTTTATTTTCAAATACATCCTTAAAGACAAAATAGTTAGTATTGAAGTTAACCATTTGATCTTCTTCACCTGCAATGATATAGAAAGGAATATTACTTTGATCAAGAGATTCTAGAGAAGAATATTTACAATAATCTTTAAATCTAGACTTAATAATTGATTTAAATGCTCTAAAAATAATCTTTTGTCTCATTGAAGTTAACTTAGTAACCATTTCATACATATAAGACGCGTCATTATTAAATGGAGCAAGTGCAACTACGCCTTTAACACATGGATGATTTAAAGCAGTTACATTAATAGAAGCGTACGCTCCCATACAGTGTCCATATAAAACTACAGGTAAAGATTTTAATTCATCATTAGATTCTACATATTTTAAGCAATAATCTAAATCAATAAGAGCCTGAGTTTGACCTCCAAATGTTTCTCCATCTGATTCATTACATCCCTTATCATCAAAAGCTAAGACTTTATACCCTGCTTTAGCAAAATAAGAAATTTCTTTCATATAAGGTAAATGTCCCGCACCAATATCATGAGAAACAATTAATAGACCTTTATATTCGTTTACTTCTTTATCAGTAAAGATATGTCCTCTTAATATAGTTCCATCTAAAGTATTAAATTCAATCTTTTCATCATTAAGATTTAATTCATCAGCAGTAAAATATTTTAATGTCTGGTTATCATTAAATCTTTTATCAAAACTTCTTTTATAGACAGTTTTAGTAAAACGAATCATTAAAAAGAACGCTAAAAGAAAGACAAACAAAATTATTCCTATAACAATTAAAATAGTTTGCCACTGCATATTCTTTCTCCTTTTTATTTATTAATAGTATAATTAATTTCATTAGTTTCTACATTTAATCTAAATACTATTTTATCTCCGACTTTTACAGCTTCTGGGAATGTTGAATTTCCTTTATTTTCAATTAATTTGTTATTTGCAAAATCAATTGAATAATTATTAGGCTTCCATTCATTAGGATATGTACCAATTTTTATTTCAAATGTAGAAATATTTGTGCCATTAACTACTTTATTTTTTGTACTATAAACAGTTAATGAAGCTTCATAAATATCGCCATCTTTTTTTACAAAGTGACACTGTTCATCATTTCCACCCCAAGAATTAAATGACCCTCTTAATTCAAGTCTATTCACATCTGAAATAGACACATTTAAGTTTACTTCATCTTCATTATCATTAGTAGTATTATCTACTTTCATACCTAGCGCTTTTTTAGTAGTAACTAACTTCGCATTAATATAATTTTCAAAAGTTAAATTATGTTTATCCGCTTCACTACTAACGTCAATAGTAGGATAACTTGCCTTAATCTTATTTTCGTAGGCATTAAATGTTTCAACATTAACCCAAGATGAATCTAAGATAGTTTTGATAAATTCAGTATATAA
>DEWM01000083.1:0-20935 GCA_002363635.1 Caryophanales bacterium UBA3210
ATGTTTTGTAAGTTTGGATCAGAAGAAGAAAGTCTTCCAGTCTGAGTTAATGCTTGGTTATAGGTAGTATGAATCTTGTTATCTTCATGTAGATAAGATAGTAATCCAGTTGTATAAGTAGAAATTAATTTAGAATATTTACGATATTCAATAATTAAAGGTACTACTGGATGAGATGAAGCAAGTTCGTTTAAAACTTCTACAGAAGTTGATTCTTTTTTGCCGTGAGGTAAAGCAAGTTTAGTATATAGTAATTCTGCAACTTGCTTAGGAGAAGAAATATTAAATTCATATCCTGCTAAATCATAAATCTGTTTTGTTAATTCATCTAATTTAAGTTGATATTCTTGGTTAATAGATGATAAGACATCTTTATTTAATGGGAAACCTTCTATTTCCATACGTGCAAGAATATCACATAAAGGGAGTTCAATATCGTTATATAAAGATAAGAGTTCTCCTTCTTTTAATTCTTTTAAAGAAGCTTCTTCTACTTGAGGAAGATAATACGCCATAAGTTTAAATTCTCCATTATCTTCAAATAGAGAAATTTCTTCATTCTTTAAAAGTAAATTAATTCCATAATATCCGTAAATTGATACTTGGTCATTATTTAAAGCAGGGTTAATTAGGTAAGAGGCTAAAGTTAGGTCGTATTTTAGGCCGTTAACTTCAATACCTAAATAAGATAAAGCAACTTTAAGTGCTTTAAAATCATATGTCTTTTTAGGTATAGATTCATCTTTCATATAAGCGATAAAATCTTTATCGTTAAATTTATTTCTAGGTAAATAATAGACTTCATTATCGACATTAAAATATAATCCATTAACTTGAGAAAGGTGATAATTACCTTTTTCTATATCTAAGATAAGATATTCTGGATTTTTGATTTCTTTAAAATTCTTTAATTCTTTTACTTCTATCTCGATAATTTCTTGCTTAATTTCTTCTTTCTTTTCATTAGTAGAGGAGATGTGACAAGGTTTAAGTTTTTTTGCTAAAGAGAAGAATTCATATTTAGAATAAAATGATGATAATTCGTTGTAACTATAACCTTGATAAACTAAATCATTTAATGTGAATGGTAAAGGTACGTCAGTAACGATAGTTGCCATAAATTTGCATTTTTTACCATCTTCTTGATTGAGAAGAATCTTTTCTGCCATCTTGGATTTTTGGCCTTTCATACCTTCAATGATAGCTTCTAAAGATCCGTATTCATTTAATAATTTAACTGCAGTTTTTTCTCCAACCCCAGGAATACCTTTTAAGTTATCTGATGGGTCACCCATTAAACCTTTAAAATCTTTGATTTGTTCAGGAGTTAAGCCCATTGTTTCTTTTAATAATGGTGCAGTCATATCAACTACATCAGTAAGACCTTTTTTTAGCATTCTTACAGTAATATGGTCATCAATTAACTGCAAATAGTCTTTATCAGAAGTAAAACAAATTGTTTCAATACCTTCTTTTGAACCAAGTTTTGCCACAGTACCTGCAATATCGTCTGCTTCATATCCATCAACTTCATAATATTTGATGTTCATAGCATCAAGCATTTCACGTGCTACTGGAAGTTGTGCGACTAAATCTAGGTCAGTTTCTTTACGTTGAGCTTTATATTCAGGCATTGCTTGATGTCTAAAGGTTTTACTACCTTTATCAAAGGCAACGACAATTTCGTCTCCCTGTTCTAAAGAAGAAACGATTTTAGTAATCATATTGGAGAAACCAAAAATTGCGTTAGTAGGGAAACCATCTTTTCTTCTCATAATGTTTCCTGTGAAGGAAGTTGCAAAGTACGCTCTAAAGAGAAGTGAGTTTCCGTCAATTACATATAATTTCATTTTATGCCTCCATTTTAATTACTTCGTTTGCAATAAATGATATTCCATAATTTTCATCGTTTCTAAAATATCCTTTAAATGCAAAACATTCATTTTCATAAACAACTTTTTTATATTGTTCGTAAGTTTTTGTAAATAATGTAACTTCAATATCCATAGAAGAATCAAAGCCGTGAATAATACCCATTTTTTCTTTTTTCTTAGTATTAATTTCTTTAATTTCGTTGACAAAAATAGTAATCATTGTGTCACCTTTTTTATTTATTTGAGAAGCGACACTTTTAACTTTGTGCTCACGAATAAATTTTTCATATTTTTTAAGTGGTGAAGAAGATAACATGATTCCTAAAACTTCATATTCACGTTGAAGTTTCATGTCTTCATCTTCATCTCTTTCATTGACTTTTGGTCTAAAAACTTCGCTTGAGTTATCAAATAAAGAGATATTATATGCAATATCAGCATACTGCATAAAGGCTTTAATTGATTGGTGGAGAGATAGACGTGAATGATTAAATTCATCAAAACATCCTCCATCAATCATCTTGGAAAGATTATCTTCTGATAAATTATATTCACGCATTCTCGCGACAAATGTGTCGACATCATTAAAAAGACCATTTTTCTTTCTTTCATAAGCAATAGCCTCACCTAAAGTAGAAGGCAACCCTTTAATAGCAGTGAAAGGAATAATTAAAGTATTACCTTTAATTTCGTAAGTTGAAGAAGATAAATTAATTGAAGGTAATCCTAAAGTTAAATTGAAATATTTTAATTCTTTTAAGAGCTTTACATATTGAGGAGAACCTAGTGTTACTCCGTTAAAGATTGTCGCATAGAATTCTTTTGAATAATTTGCTTTTAAATACGCCATACGATAAGTAATTAATGCGTATGCTACTGAGTGAGATTTGTTAAAACCGTAATTAGCAAATTTATCGATTAATTCAAAAATTTTTAAAGCAACATCATCGTTAATTTTATTTGCTTTTGCACCTAATAAGAATTTTTCTTTTAATTCACTTAATTTTGAGGCATCTTTTTTAGAGATAGCACGTCTAAATAAATCAGCTTCTCCAAGATTAAAACCTGCAATATCTTGGACGATTTGCATGATTTGTTCTTGGTAAACGATAACTCCATAAGTAGATTTAAGTGTCTTTTCTAGCAATGGGTGTAAATATTTAATCTTTTCTTTATGATTCTTGCCTTCAATAAATAAAGGAATGTTATCCATTGGACCTGGTCTATATAAAGCAAGGAGCGCAACTAAATCATCAAAAGAATTGATCTTAACTTTTTCTAATGACTTAGTAATACCTTCACTTTCAAGCTGGAATAAATAAGAAGTGAATCCTAAATTGAGAATTTCAAAAGTCTTTTTATCGTTTAATGGGATATCTTTTAAGTTAAAGTTAGAATTAATTTTATTAATTTGCTTTTCAATGTTATTAATTAAAGTTAGATTTCTTAAACCTAAAATATCCATCTTTAAGAAACCTAAATCTTCAATATAATCTTTTTCAATTTCACAGATTAATCCTTGTTCAGTTCTAAATGTAGGTAAGACTTCAGTTAAATCTTGTTCATTTAAAATAATACCAGCAGGGTGAATAGAAGTTTGTCTAGGTAGACCATAAATTTTTGATGCTAAATCAATGATCCTTTTAAAATATGAATCTGATGATAATTTAATTAATGTTTTAGAGTTTTTAAGCGCGTCATTTAAAGTATCAAATCCTCTAGTAGCATTTGATAAATTATTAATATCCATCTGGTTGATAGAGAAGACTTTACCTAAATCTTGGAATACTTGTTTTGGACCAATTTCTTGGAAAGTAACAATGTATGACATTTGATTTTTTGAATAACGATTTTCAATGTAATTATAGATATCTTGTCTATTAATATCTGCAATATCAATATCGATATCAGGAAGAGTAACTCTAGAAGGATTTAAGAATCTTTCAAACATTAAATCGTATTTTAAAGGATCTACTTCAGTAATACCAAGTAGATAAGAAATTAATGCACCTGCGGCAGAGCCTCTACCAGGACCGACAGGAATATTTTCTTTTTTCGCGTAATTAACATAATCACTGACAATTAAAAAATAATCTAGATATCCCATTTTTTCGATGATGTCTAATTCGTATTTTAATCTCTTGATGTAATCTTCGTTTAAAAATAGATTTCTTTCTTTACTTCTTTGTAAACATAGAGAATAAATATAATCTTTTTTGTCTTTTTTATTTTCTACAGGATAAGAAAGGAGTTTACCTCTTTTCTTAAAGAAATCAAAATTAATTAATTCTTTAATAACATGGGTATTTTTAATTTCTTCTTCTGTGTAAATAGCATTGACTGCTTTTTCACTTAAGAAATAGTAAGGACCTACTGATTCATCATTTAATTTAAGATTATCTTTATTTTTAATAGCTTCAACGATTTTTAAAATAAAATCATCTTCCTTCTTTAAATATAAATGACGAGGGAAGGCTACTAAATTATAAGAATGTTTCAAAGCAAAACTTCTAATATATTCGACTTTATTTTTATCTTCTTTAGAGTAATATTCTATACCAATAAAAGAATGCTCAAATCCTTTTAAGAGAGAGAAAATGTTTTTAGCAATTTCTTCTTCTTTAGCACTTTCAATAGAGGAAAGAGGAAGAATACCAATTAATCCTTCTAAATATGGTTCAATATCTTTTTTAGTTTTATTTTCTAAAGCAAGAATCTTACATAAATTTAAATATCCTTGTTCATTTTGAATGTAGACTACAAGTTTTGTATTATCTAAATTTAATGTACAACCAAGTAATGGTTTAATATTATTTTTTCTTAAAACTTTATCAAAAGTAGGAAAGCCAAAACAATTATTATTATCACAAAGACCGCATGCTTCATGATTAAATTCTTTGCATCCTAAAACAATATCTTCATTTCTTAATGTTGAAGATAATAAGGAATAACCGCTTTGTAAGTTTAATGGGATATAGTTCATATTTATAATTCTTCTTTTTAATTATATTAAAAACATCAGATAATTTGTATAAGAAAATTGATTTTTGATTCTTTATTATAAGAATTAAAATTAATACAAATTTAATTATTTGTTTTCTTTATCTTTTATTTTAAAAATAAAAAAGTTTAATATAAAGAAGTTGTGTTTATTAATTAAACAATTTTAAGGAGAAAAAATGAAAAAACTTAGATTAATCACTGCGTGTGCGTTGACGTTCCTAAGCATGCCATCACTTGTTTCATGTGATAATACATTAACATTAACTGTATACAATGCTGCAGATTATATTGATGAAGGCACAGATGGAGATGGAAATACTATTGAAGGAAGAAAAGGCTCTATCGCAGCTTTTGAAGAATGGTATGAAAAAGAAACTGGTACACCTATTAAAGTCAATTACCAGAACTATTCTACTATTGAAGAAATGTACACAAAAATTGAACTTGGACAAATTAAACCTGACTTAGTATGCTCAACAGACTACGTTATCTTAAAGATGAGAGATAACAATATGCTTGAACCATATGGCTTTGATGAAAATACAAATTTATATGGAAGTGAATTACAAAATGTTAATGATAATTTATCTCCATATTTAAAAAAGGTCTTTAAGAAAAATGGCTTCTCAAATTGGGCAGTGCCATATTTCTGGGGAACAATTGGTATTACATATAATCCAGAAGTAGTTGATGAAGAATCAGTTAAATCTTGGAATTTCCAATGGAATCCATTAGATAAAGAAGGAAATCTTATCACCGGTAGAAAGATTTCTATTAAAGATTCAATTCGTGCGACATATTTTACTGGAGTAATGCGTGTCTATCACGATGAATTAATGTCTTATTCCAAACAATATAAGAATGGTACTTTAGATGCAGATACTTATAACTCAAAAGTAAGTGAAGTATTTAATAAATCTGATGCAGAAACTGTAAACAAAGTAAAAAAAGAATTAGAAAAACTTGATGGTTTAGTTCAGCTTGAAGTTGATGATGGTAAAAACGAAATGATTAAGGGAAATCTAGTTGCAAACCTTGCTTGGTCGGGAGACGCAGTTTACGCAATGGATGGAGGAGAACCTGAACTTAATTTAAAATATTATGTTCCTGAAGAAGGCTCTGATATGTGGCTTGATGCTTGGTCAATGTGCAAAGGCGCTAATATTGAAGCCTCTAAAGCATTTGTTAATTTCTTCTCAAGCCCAGAAATCGCTGCAAATAATATGGCAGCAACAGGATATACTTCACCTTTATCATGTGATTCAATATGGAACTTAGTTAAAGATATGTATGATGCAGGAGAAGATTCTGAAAATAACGACGTAGTAGATTTATCTTATTTCTTTGGTGAAAATCATTTCATCAATATTCCAAAATCTGAAAGAGGAAGACAATTTGATACTCAGTATCCAGATGAAGATACTTTAGCTCGCTGCGTCATCCAAAGAGATTTCGGTGAAGAAGGAAAAAGATTAGTAGACAACATGTGGACTGAATTTAAAGCATCTTTACTTTAACTACCATAAAATACAAAATGTTCAATTTTTGAAAATTTTAATTGATTTTAGGTATTGCCTTTAATATAATCTTTAATGGTCAAAGCAAACTGCTTGTGAAATGGGGTGAATTTTATGCCAAAAACAATCGTTAGAGAAAACGAAACAATCGATGATGCATTACGCAGATTCAAGAGACAGGTTAACAAAGCTGGTACCCTAACAGAAGCTAAGAAGAGAGAATTCTACTTAAAACCAGGTCTTAAGAGAAAAATGAAGTCAGAAATGGCTCGTAGAAAATCATACTAGTTTTTAGTAAATCTACAAATTCAAACCACGGAATTAACCGTGGTTTTTTTATACTCTTTAAAAGTGTTATAATACGTTAAAATTGTATCTTTAAAACTAATTGAAAAAAGATGACAAATTGTCAATAGTTAATATTTATTAAAATTGAATGATTTTGACCCAATTTTTGGCCTTTTTTAGAGTGAAAAAATTGATATAGAATTTTATGAAATTTACATGTAAAAAATAAATAATTTATTTTTAAAAAAAGGTATTGATTTATATATATAAACTAATTAATATTATTTCGTTAAGTTTACAACTACTAAACTTTTTAATTAAGAATTTCAAACTTTTTAGAAAGGAGAATAGTCGATGCAAATTGGAAAAAAGATTAAAGAATTAAGAACCTTACATAATCTTACCCAACAAGAACTTGCTAATAGAGTTGAATTAACCAAAGGTTATATTTCACAGTTAGAAAATGATTTAACTGAACCTAGTGTTTCAACTTTAGAAGATATTGTTCTTGCGCTTGGAACAACATTATCTGATTTTTTTGAAGATGAAAGTAATAAAGAACAAGTTGTTTTCAAAAAAGATGATTATTTTGTTAAAGAATATCCAGGATATACAATAGACTGGCTAGTCACTAATTCTCAAAAGAATGAGATGGAACCAATTTTAGTAGAAATTAATCCTAATGCAGAAACTGAAATTGATTATCCTCATGAAGGCCAAGAATTTGGTTATGTTCTTGAAGGAGAAATTCTCTTACAAATTGATAAGAAAGCTTATCGAGTAAAGAAAGGCGAAACTTTCTATTTCGATAGTACTAAAGATCATTATTTAAAGAATGTTAAAGATAAAGTAGCAAAAGTCATTTGGGTCAGTAGCCCACCAAACTTTTAATTATATGGAGATTAGATATGGGAAACGAATTAAATAATAACGAATACATTATTGAATTAAATGATGTTAAAAAAAGATATGATGATTCAGAAGTCTATGCTGTAGAAAGCTTTAATTTAAAAATTAAAAAAGGTGAATTCGTAACTTTCCTTGGCCCTTCTGGATGTGGTAAAACTACTACTCTTAGAATGATTGCAGGTTTTGAAATGCCTACAGAAGGTCAGATCTTATTAGATGGACAAGATATTTCTTTACTGCCACCTTATAAAAGACCTATTAATACAGTCTTCCAAAGATATGCTTTATTCACACATTTAAACATTTATAAAAATATCGCATTTGGTCTTCAATACAAAAGACTTCCTGATTTAAATAAACCTATCTTAAATAAAGATGGTTCACCTGTTCTTGATGAAGAAGGTAATCCAACTTATAAGATGAGAAAATTAACTAGAGCAGAAATTGACGCTAAAGTTAAAAGAGCACTTAAGTTAGTTGACCTTGAAGGCTTTGAAAAAAGAGCAGTTTCCACTTTATCAGGCGGTCAACAACAACGTATTGCAATTGCTCGAGCAATAGTTAACGAACCAACAATCTTACTTCTTGATGAACCTTTAGGTGCTCTTGACTTAAAGATGAGAAAAGAAATGCAGCTCGAATTAAAAGAAATGCATAAGAAATTAGGTATTACATTTATCTATGTTACTCACGATCAAGAAGAAGCTTTAACAATGTCAGATACTATCGTTGTTATGAGTGATGGTGAAATTCAACAAGTTGGTACTCCAAAAGAAATTTATGATGAACCAGTTAATGCATTCGTTGCAGACTTTATTGGTGAATCATCAATTTATACAGGTACAGTCTTAAAAGACAATAAGATTAAATTCTTAGGTGCAACTTGGGCATCTGATCCTGCAGATGAAGGTAAGTTTAATAAAAACGAAAAAGTTGACGTTGTCATTAGACCAGAAGACGTTGAAATTACAAATAACGATGATGCAGTAGTTAAAGCAACTATTGTTTCAAAGATTTTCAAAGGTATCCATTACGAATACATTATGATGGTTGGTAAAAATGAATTAATTTGCCAATCAACAAAAGAATATCATGAAGGTGATGTCGTTGGAATTTATGTTGAACCAACAAATATCCAAATCATGAAAAAACCATTTACATCTAACTATTTCGATGGACATATTACAAAGCATTACAACGTATCCTTTGCAGGTATCCATCATAAATTTGATTTCTTAAAACTTTTCCCAGGATGCAAGCTTAATGAAGATGGCATCTTAGTAGATGAAAGAGGAGAAGTAAAAGATATTGAAGATGTACAGGTAACTGTTGAAATTGGTTTTGATGATATGGAATTATCAGATAACCTTGATGCTTCACCAATCAATGGTGAAATCATTAATATGATTTATTTAGGTGACCACTACGAAGTTACAGTTTGGGATGATGAAAGTGAAGAAGAGTTCATCGTTAATACACCAGACTTATGGAACTTAAATGACCATGTTGCTTTAGTTATTAAAGAAGATGGTCTTGATGTCACATTAAAAGGTGGAGATAAGAAACATGCCTAGTTCACAAGGTCAGGCAGTTAAGAAGACTAAGAATCACGTAAGTGAACCAAGAAAAGCATTAACTATTCCTTATGCTGCATTCTTAGTACTCTTTGTTATTTTTCCTATCTTACTTATCTTCTTCTATGCTTTTACTGATAAACAGGGCAATTTTACTCTACAAAACTTCCAAGATGTTTTTGCAGGAGATGCCTCTAATGCTACATTCAAAGTCATTGGTACTTCTTTAGGTGTAGCAGCATTAACTACAGTAATTTGTATTATCCTTGCTTATCCTATTGCATATATTCTTGCAAATTCTAAATATAACAAAAATAAGATTGTAGTTTACTTATTCTTATTACCTATGTGGATCAACTTTGTTATTAGAACTACTGCAACTAGAGATATGCTTCTATTAATTGGTATTGATTATCGTACAATGCCTTGGGTAACTTCAATTATTGGTATGGTTTATAACTATTTACCATTTGCAATCTTACCTTTATATAACACAATGTTAAAACTTGACAAGAGTCAAATTGAAGCTGCAGCAGATTTAGGCGCAAATCCATTTGATGTCTTTGTTAAAACTATTATTCCTATGACAATTCCAGGAATTGTATCTGCAATTACTATGACTTTCATGCCAACAATGTCATCATACGTCATTACAGATGCATTATCAGGAAGAACAATCACATTAATTGGTGGTTTAATTGAAAACAAATTCTTATTATCTCAGTTAAATGTTGGTTCAGTATATGCAATCTTAATGCTTATCTTAATCGGTGCATCAGTTGTATTTGAAAGACATTTCACAGAACAAGGAGGTAAACGTTAATGAATAAACAAAATTTAAACGTTAATGAAAATAACGATTTACTTCTTAAAAAGAATAAAGTAGTTAACTATACTGCTGATGAAACTAATGCTTTATTAGTAAAGAAAGAAAATAGAGCAAAACGTAAAAAATTCGGTGCTTTATTCTTTGTATGGTTTATGTTAATCCTTCTTTATTTACCAATTGTATATTTAGTAGTCTATTCATTTACAGACGCTAAAGTCGTTGGCCAATGGACTGGATTTGGTGTTAAATCATACACATTATTATTTAATCCAAAAAATAAAGACTCATTAAAATTATGGGAAGCAACTTGGAATACTATTTGGGTTGCAGCGTTATCTTCTGTTTTATCAACAATACTTGGCACATTAGGTGCAGTTGGTATGCATTTCTTAGGTAAGAAACTTAAGACTGCTATGAATGTTGCAACACAAATTCCTATCGTTAATGCTGAAATTGTTATGGCGTTATCACTTGTAATTTTATTTGTCTTCTTAGGATTACCTACAAGTGCATTTTCTCTTATTATTGGACACATGGTCTTAACTATTCCATTTGTCGTTATCAATGTTCAACCTAAGCTTGAACAAATGGATCCATCTTTATATGAAGCTGCTCTTGATTTAGGAGCAACAAGAAAAGATGCATTCTTCAAAGTTATGATTCCAGATATCTTACCAGGTATCTTATCTGGCTTTATGATTTCTTTAACATTATCACTTGATGATTATGTTATTACAGAATTTACTAAGCCAACATCATCAAACTTTAATACTATTTCTACTTATGTCCAAAGTACTTTAGCAAAGGGAAATATTCCAATTCAACTAAAGGCATTCTCAACAATCTTATTCTTATTCATTGTTGCAGCAATGATTGGATATTCAGTTTACAACTACAAACAATCTAAAAAAATCTAATTAATTTTCTTATTTACGGAGGGACAAATGAAAAAAATTAATTTATTAATTGCAGCAGGTGCTGCTTTAGCTTCAATGGGAAGTTTAGTTTCATGTGGATCAAGCGCTGATGTAACTATTACAGTTTACAATGCTGAAGACTACATTTATGAAGCAACAGACGATGACGGAAATCAAATTGATGGAGAAAAATCAACTATTGAAGGCTTCCAAGATTGGTACTATGAACAAACAGGTAAAACTATCGAAGTAAATTACCAAACATTCTCAACTATCGAAGAAATGTATTCTAAAATTAAAGCAGGATCAATTAAGGCTGACTTAGTTTGTCCTTCAGACTACATGATTCAAAAGATGCAAAGAGAAGGTATGCTTGAATCATTTGGCTATGACTCAACAACAGATAAATATGGAGAGGATTTACAAAACGTAAATGACAATTTATCTCCATACATCAAAGATTTATTCAAGAAGAATTCTTTCTCAGATTATGCTGTTCCATATTTCTGGGGAACAATGGGTTATACATATAATCCAGAAAAAGTCGATACAGACAAAATTAATTCTTGGGAATTCCAGTGGAATCCAGTAGCACAAGATGGTACATCACTTGCAAATATGATTTCAGTCAAAGATTCAGTTAGAGATACATATTTTACAGCAGTAATGCACGTTTATCATAACGAATTAATGACATTAAAAAATAAATTTGATGCAGGAACATTATCTGCAACAGAATACAATGATAGTTTAAGTGAAATCTTTAATAGAGTTGATTCAGAAACATTAACTAAAGCAAAAGCAGCTTTACTTGATTTAAAGAAAAAAGCAATTCTTGAAGTTGATGAAGGTAAATCTGATATCGTTAAAGGTATCTTAGTATCTAACTTAGCTTGGTCAGGTGACGCAGTCTATGCTATGGATACAGCAGAAGAATCAGAAGTTTATTTAAATTACACAATTCCTCAAGAAGGTTCAAACGTTTGGTTTGATGGTTGGTGTATGCCAAAAGGTTCTAACGTTGAAGCATCTAAAGCTTTCGTTAACTACTTATCTCTTCCAGAAGTTGCTGCTAAGAACATGGAAGCAACAGGTTATACTTCTCCTCTTGCATGTGATGCAATCTGGGATTTAGTCAATGATTTATATGCAGCAGAAGAAGGTGCAACAGAAGTTGATGAAGTTGACTTATCATACTTCTTTGGTGAAGACCATAAGATTAATGTCTTAACTGAAGAAAGAGGAAGACAATTTGATGCTCAATATCCAGATGAAAATACAATTGCAAGATGCGCAGTCATGAAAGACTTTGGCGATGAAGCAACTGAAGCTTTACATAGTATGTGGGGCGAATTCAAAGCTGGTAACTAGTTTAAAATTACACTTATTAGAGGCTCAAAAATGAGTCTCTTTTCTTTTATTAAATCTAGACTTTATAATATTTTAAATATTATATAAAAAACAATTGCGTTTTTTTAAAATTAATTCTATTCTTCTTTATGGTAAGATAAAATGTGGAACTTAATTGCTAGTAGCTTTCAAAATTTAACACCTATATTATGGGCAGGACAAATACTTGGATTAATTGGATTTATCCTTAGTATTTTCTCCTATTTAGTTAAGAAGAAAAACTTCTTAATTTTAATCTCAATAGCTTTTGTCTTTATTATTTTAGATCAAGCTTTTGCAGGCCTTTGGGCGGGAATGATTGTTACTATCACCGGTATTACTAGAAATTTAATTATGTTATATTTCTTAGTTAAATACGATAAGGAAGCTCCTACTTACATTATGTATATTACACTTGGTGCAATGGTTATTGCAGAAGGCGTTTATATGGGCTTAACAGACTCGTTTGGTAAATGGGATAACTATTTGTTACCAGGACTAGTAATCGCGACTACATTTACTCAAAACTGTAGAAATGAATACGTTGTTAAAATTGGTTCTACTTTATATGAAGCTGGAGCCTTAGTATATTACATTATTTATCAATTACCATTTTCTATCTTTAGAGAAGTCTGCTTAGTTATCGCATGTTTAGTTGGTATAGTCTTACTTGCCATTAAACAACATAAAGAAAAAAGTGAAGTTAAAAAACATATTGTTCCTGCTCATTAGAGTAGGAACTTTTTTAGATTTTGTAGAGTCTTAAGAGTCCTAGATGTTAATAAAAATTAAACATAGAAGTTAAAATTGGCTAGACTTTTTAATTCATAATTATATCTATAAAATATTTTAAATAATGTAACAAAATATTTTTACTTGTAAAAACTAATTGACTATATTTTATTTGTGAATTGAAAATCATTTTACAGGGGGGTAAATATGAAAAAGAGTACATATATATTAATTCTTATTGGAATGATATTCTTAGATTTTGTATTATTTTTTGTTGATGGAATTGGTGACGCTAATTTTGGTGAGTATACACTTTTTATAAGTGCAATTTTTGCAGAGATTTCTATTTACTCAACTCTAATAATTTTTGAAATTAAAAATGGTGGAAAAGATAAAGAAAAATAATCTCAATATTAAAACCACTTATAACATTATTAGTGTTTAGTTTTGATGTGAATATAAAAAGTTAAGAAACTCTTCGTTATTATGAAGAGATTTTTTGATTGATTTATTTTGTGATTATAAGTACAAAAAAACCAGTCAAATGACTGGTTGAATGATTTAATGGAGCGAGCGACGAGAATCGAACTCGCATAGCAACCTTGGCAAGGTTGTGTTCTACCACTGAACTACGCTCGCATGTCTCAAGCAAGATATATATTAATAGAAATTGATTTATAAATCAAGCACTTTTATAAACTTTTTTAAAAATAATTTTCGGCTTAAAATAGGGGAATTTTTGTACAAAAAAACCAGTCAAATTGACTGGTGAATAATTAGATGGAGCGAGCGACGAGAATCGAACTCGCATAGCAACCTTGGCAAGGTTGTGTTCTACCACTGAACTACGCTCGCATCTCTCAAGCAAGATTAATATTAAAGGAAATGTAACTATAAATCAAGCATAATTTTAAAAATTTTTTAATAATTTTTTTATGATTATTTTTGAGAGCATTTAACTAATTAAATAAGAGAGAAAATTAAGTAAATTAATGCAATATGTAGAGGGAAGAATAAGTAGTTTCCATATTTAAACCATGTCGCATTATATCCACGCTTACCAGAATATAAAGTAAGAGGGATTAAACTTAATAATGCATATAACTCAAACTGTGCATCATTAATGAAAAGATTAGTACCATTCCATAGTAATGATGTATTAAAGAAGACGATTAATAACGCAAAGATTATGAATAATAATGCTGATATTAATTTTCTTGCTAAGAATTCATAATTATCTATCAGAAGATCTTTATCTAAACCTGTGTTTTTTGATAAGACATTAATAAATACTTTTGCAAGTAAATAAGAGATATAAAATAGGATGATCAAGGTAATACCATATAAGTCATATTCTATATTTACTGGTAAATAATTTAATGCAGATAATATTGAAATAATAAGCGGAATAAGTGATATAGGTTTTAACCATTTATTTTGTTGGTTTAAGAAATAAATACATGATGCTCCTAATGCTAAAGCTGTAATAGGGCTACATTCATATATAAAGGTATTGTTAGTTATTAAAGTAAATAGTCCGTATCCTATATCTATAATAAAAGAGAATATAAATAATCTTATGACATATAGCCATGATTTACGTGAATGTAAGATACCTTCAATGATTAAGAAAGCGTAAATAGGAAAAGCAATTCTTCCAATTGCTCTTAAAGCATAATAAATATTGTAATTAAATAATGCTCTAGGAGAATTTCCAACTTTATTAAGCATCATGGCAGTTGCACCAATATGGTCAACTACCATAGTAATTAGGCCAATAATCTTAAGCCAAAATGATGATAATAAATTAGGAAACTTAACTGATGAAGAATTATTATCCTCCATTATTCATTACCTCCCATGATTAATTGAGCGACCCCAATCATTGACCATAAGTTATTTAATGTATGTGCCATCCAAGATGAGACAATTGAATCGTTGTAATAATAAGCTAGAGATAAAATAACACCTGCACCAATATAATTAGGTAAGTTAATTAATTCAACCTTTAATGCTTGTAATGTTTCTTCAGTAGGTGAAGTTAAGTGTGCTTTAACTGCACCAAAATCAAAATGGATTAAACCAAAGACAACTGCAGTGACAATTAGCGCAATAATAGGCATAATTTTTTTGCCTTTTTCTGATTTACCTAATGAAGCAATACCTCCAAATAAGGCAAATCTATATGTTAATTCTTCGCAAACTGGTGCAAGAATAACTGAAACAACAAAAATGCTAAAGAAATTGCCTTTTGCCATTTCAACTAATGAGCTTTGATTATCGTTAGAACCTACGCTTCCAAAGATCATTGTAGTAATTACGTTGTATGCAATTTGCCAAACAAGTAAAGCAATTCCAAAATATATACCTTTTACATATGATGAAGCTTTATCATATCCTTTAAAGACTTTCTTTAATCTTTCGACAAGATTTGGAGAAATAACTGCAAAGATGATAGAGATAAATAATAGTAAGTATGCAATTAATTGATATGTAGAATTGATTTTATAATATCCTGCAGCATCTTCTGTGATTTTAGGTACATTTACCCCAAATAAATTACCTAGTATAACTACTAATGTAAAGATGATAGAAAGACCAATTGAGCCTACTACAAAGACTAAAATTGCTCTTAAAACATTAACTTTAACAAATCCCCATTTGCCTGTTTCTTGGCTTTCTTCGTTTTTAGGAGAAGATGTATCTACTTCATCCTTAACATAGTTTTCATTGTTTTCTATTTTCATATTGCCTCCCTTTATGTTATTATAAGTATAACTTATAAAGATTATATGATAATGAATTGGGGGATTTCAATAAATCTTGTAAGATGAGGTAAGCTTATGGAAAATCTCGTTGAAAACATTTTATCCGTCCAAAATATTGCATTCTATTGTAATCTAGGCTTAATCGGTATCGTATTAATTTCCTTAATTGGTTTATTTAGAGGCATCGGCCGAGGAGTTTGGAAAACATCTTTCTCTGTAATATATTACGGAATTTTAATTTTGCTATTAATTTTATTAGTAGGTAATATTTCAACTGCCTTATATAATATGGATTTAACTTGGCTAAAGAATATTACTCATTTTAATATGACAGTGGATGGAGTAGAACAAAATACCGCTGGAGAATATGTACATGCTATAGTTGAAAGCTACGCTAGACAAGCTAATATGAATGTTAATATGGCAGATGCTCAAGCTGCTATTGATGGCCTTGCAATTGCTATTATTAGATTATTAACTTATATTATTGGATTAATTTTAATCTTAATTACTGGATTAATTCTTTGCCCATTACTATATCACTTAATTTTCAAACATTTTATTCCTAAGAAAGTTCGTAAAGAAAATAAAATTAGACTTCTCGGCGGTATCTTAGGATTTGCTAAATCTTTAGTAATAACTGGATTATGCTTTATTCCTATTTCTGGCTTATTATCTAGTGTTACATCATCAATTAAGGATGAAGATGGAAATATTAAAAGAGCAAATAATACTGCTCAAAGTAGTGACACTAATGTTATGTACGATTTAGTTATGAATATCTTAGAAGGATATGATGCTTCATACTTATCAAAAGTTCTTGGATTCCCAATTGATGGTTCACCTATGGATAAGAATTTAATGAACTTCATTACTAAATCAGATTTTGGAAATAATCAAGAGGTTTCTTTATACAATGAATTTGGTACTTTTGCTTCAATTTTTGTTGATGCAATGAGTACTGGGGCAATTAATTTAGCAACTAGTGAAGTTTCTATGAGTGTATTACTAGAATCACAATTTGCAAAGAATGCATTATATACACTTGCTAATTCTTCATTAGTAAATGTTTTATTACCTATTGGACTTGGTTTTGCTTTAGATCAAACTTCTAATATTGAAAACTTAAATTTCTCTAATATTGATATTTCAAATATTGATTGGAGCAATACTTTAAGAAGTGCAGGTGATATCATGGATGATATTGCAAATACTGGTTATATCTCAGCATATTTTGAAGACCCAGAAAACTTCTTTAATAATTTTGCCTTAGATAGACATCAAGAAGTAAAATTAAATAATGCTTTAGTTAAACTTGGCTCTTCTAGTGTAGTTAAAGAATTAATGCCTCAAATCGCGGCAAGTTACTTTGCTTCCTTTAAGAAAGATAATATTGAAGCTCAAGCTTCTATTAAGAAAGCGGAAGGTCAAGAAGACGACACTTCTACAGAAACTTCTTCAACTCCTCAGATTGTATTCAATTTGGATAATTTCTTAAAAGAGTTACCAGAAGAAGCAACTAAGCCTGAAACATACAAAAATATTGATTGGGGAAGTGAATTAAGTTTATTCTATAAGACGACTTTAAATATTTCTGATCAATATAAGGCTGCTAATGGAGAATATATTACTTTTAGTAAATTACAAGAAGTAATGGATCCAAATAACTTAGGTAAAGTATTACTTGGTACAAAACAAGAATTTAATTCTTATGAAGATTATCAAAACAATGTATATGTAGAAGGCGGTAAAGTTGGTACTCAAGATATTGTTGGTCTAAAAGGTATCTTAGGTATTAAAGAAAATACTAAAGGTATCCTAGATTCAAGTATCTTAAATACAGCATTATTTGGCATTGATGGCTTAACTACTGCAGTAGATAATTTATCTGTTGAATCTCATATTGACTATAATTCAATGAAGATTTTAAAAGATGAAATTAAAGATTGGACAATGGATGATTTTAAAGAAGAAGTTGGTAAACTTGTTTCTTCTACATCTTCTATTATTACAGTTTATGAAGATATCCAGGATATTTTAAATAATGCTCCAGAAAATGAAAAAACTGGTCAATTATTAAGTACATTATCTACTGGAAACACAAAACTTAGTGTCAATTATTTCTGTGATACAGTTGAAAAGTCATATTTAGCAGGTACATTCGTACCAGCCTTTGCTCAAGATTATTTAGTTGATGTTGATATGCCTTTAACTTTAGGCCTAACAACTGCTGACTTAAATATTTCTAAGTTTAGAGAAAATACATCTTTCTTTACTGAACTTAAAGATTTAGTAAATAATACATTTAGTTTACTCGGCGATGTATTAACAGAAATGTCAAGTGAAGATAAAGGCTTTACTAAGATTGTCAATGTTTCGGATAGCTTAGAACAGACTTTAATTAATTTATATAATTCACAAATCTTTAATCCTCAAGTAAGTGAAGGAGATAGTAACTTCACAAAGATTATGTCTAATTTATTAACAGAATTAGATGATGGTGAAGATGCTTCATTAAATATTCCTGCAATGACTAATAATTTATTAGTAGTAAGTGATGAAGCTATTGCCCAAATTGCAAGAGTTGATGAAGCTACAGGAAAAGATTCTTGGGAAAACGAAATTGGATCATTATTTGATGTTATTGATTCATTAAAAGCTCCTGAAGGAGAAAGCCAAATCTTACTTGATTATTTAAATGATTCTTCTTCAGTTGATTTAAATAATGAATTCTTTAATATGGGGGATGAAATTAAGCGTGTCTTTAGTGCGGTAGATAATTCTATCTTAATGAAGGATGCTTTACCTGAAACCTTAAATAACACATTAAAAGAATCATTATCTAATGCTGGCTTAGATATTGATTTTAAAGAGATTACTGATTGGTCTAATGAAGGTGAACATTTAGGAAATGCATTAAATACATTAGGTGATATGCGTGGAGACGATCCTTCTAATGATATTGCTACTGTTATGTCTAATGCTGATAGTACATTATTAACTAAAAAACAATTCTTAAATAATACTGATGAAACAACAAAATATAATTCAAATTATGATGAATATGTTAAAGGTGAATCTCAAACATACAATTTAATCAGTGAATTATCTCAAACTCAGTCTATTGGAGAATCTGATGTCTTAAGTAATACATTATATAATGCAATTTATAATGTAATTACTGATACTGGTATTGTAGGAACTAAGGAAGATAACCCAGATCTATGGGATAAAGTCGAACAAGACTTTAAGTTTAATAACAAAAATATTATTTATAAAGACTTTGAAGAATCTGAAAATAATGTATATGTAAGTTATTATTCTTCAAGTGCTTCATATCCTGGTGAAGCGGTTAATATTTCTAAATTAATGGCCTATAAGAATGATTTAGGTGACCTTACATCATTAACTGATGATACAGAGAATTTAACTGATCTTCTAACAACATTAATGGATAATTATGTCTTAAGAAACTTAATTGCTCCTATCCTTGAAAATAACACTAATAAATTAAAGACTAGTACGTCATCAGAAAGCTTTAATAATATTATTGATTCTGTTTATTTTGGTATCTTTGATAGTGAATATATGACTATGGATTCTACTTCAGAAGCTTTACTTCCTAAGAATAGAAGTGAAGAAATTGAAGCAAGAACTAAATATGAAATTCCTGCATTAGTAGAACTCTTTGTAATGAAAGAAGATTTACAAGGTAGTCTTGATGTAAGTGCAGTACAAGAACTTGCTCAACATGAAGTAGGAGAAGATTCAAAAATCATTAGTTTATTAAAGAAATTAAATGATTCATATATCTTTAACTACAATGGTAAAGGTAAACCTAATGGAATTACTAAAGAAGGTTCTACTTACAGTGCATATGAAGAAATTTTATATACAGCTTTAGGTCAAGAAACTATTTTAACTAATATTTTTGATAATCTAAATGCTAAGCAAAATGGTTTAACTACTGGAGAAGAAGTATTAAGAAAATATATTGAACTTGAAAATAGAACTTCTATTGAAAACTTATCAATGTTTGGTACTAATGGCGATTTAAACAAAGTATTTGATTTCATTATTGATTTAGGAACTTCTGGAAAAATTAATGTAAGTGATATTGAAGCTAGTGCTGAATTATTAAAACAAATTTCTGATATCTATTTATTACATGATATTGTTCCTCGCTTAATTAGAACTGTTTCTTTTGATACTGTCTTAGATGGTGATAAGAAATTAAGTGATATGTATGTTAATAATACTCCTAAATATTATAAATTAGAACCTAATTCAATGAATGAAGTTGCTCCTTCATATGATGATGAAATTAATTCTATTGTTGATTTAATTAATAAAGCAAAAGACGCTGCAAAATTTGAAGGAGATATTGGAGAAATGGATGAAGAAAGTTTCAAAGATAGTAAGTTATTTGAAACATTGATTTCAGCATTTGCAGATAGTTCTATCTTTAATAACGTTGCTCCAGATATTACTACATATGTTATTAATCAATTATCATATGAAACATATAGTCTTGCATACTTCATTGATAAGGAACCAACTTCTACTGTTAGTGCTAGAGCAATTATTGTAGAAAATAATTTCTCTAATAAACAAGGTGAAGATCCATTAAAAGATTGTTATACAAAAGAAGGTGCTTCTTTAGATCGCTATATCTATGAAATGATTAAGATTGCAAAAGCTGACAACTCATCTAAGATTGCAGTAATTAATGAATCTACTTCAGATTCTAATGGCTATATTGGAGAAGTAATGATGGCAAATGTTAAAGAAACATTACTTCCAACACCATAATTTATTAAAAAGTAAAGGGAGGACTTCCTCCCTTTATCTTATGTTTATATAATATAATTTATGAAAACTGTAAAAGAAAAATATAGTAAATTAATTGAAATAAATAAATCTAAATTTATTGGTATCTTATTTCCTGTCGAAAGTCAGGAAGATTTTAAGATGCAATTAAATCTTATTAATAAAGAATGGCCTAAAGCTACTCATTATTGTTATGCTTATCGTCTTAATGGGATGGAAAAAAGTAATGATGATGGTGAACCATCAGGAACAGCAGGTAGACCAATTCTTGAATTTTTAAAAAATAATGATTTAGAAAACGTTGC
>DEWM01000083.1:21101-21881 GCA_002363635.1 Caryophanales bacterium UBA3210
CAAAATGTTTATTCATTAACTGTCGATTACTCTCTCTATGACATTTTAAATAATTATTTATTAAAACAAGATGGACAAGTTTTAAAGACTGAATATGAGATGAAAGTGTCTATTGACTATCTATGTTCATCTTTAGATGAAGAAAGAATTAATAATTTATTAAATGGACAGGTAGAAATCCTTTCTAAAGGTAAACAAAAAGTATATATTAAACAATAGGTGATAAATTATGGCAGAAGAACAAAATTATGAAAAATACTTTAAACAAGGTATTGAAAAATTAAAATTAAATGATGAATCTCATATTACATCGATTATTGGAGTAATTTCTGGTAAAGGTGGGGTTGGTAAATCTTTAGTTACTTCTTTACTTGCATCTTCTTTAAAGAAAGATGGACTTAAAGTTGGTATTTTAGATGCAGATATTACTGGTCCTTCTATTCCAAAGACATTTGGTTATAATTTACCAGCATATCAAACAGATTCATTGATTTTACCAGGTGTAACTAAAACTGGTATTAAAGTTATCTCATCAAATATGTTACTTGATAAAGAAGATACTCCTATTATTTGGAGATCAAGTATGATTGTTTCTTTACTTGGTCAATTTTATAAAGATGTTTGTTGGGAAGAACTAGATGTTTTATTAATTGATATGCCTCCAGGAACTGGAGATATTTCATTAACTACATTCCAACAAATCCCACTTGATGGAATTATTATGGTAACAACTCCTCAAGATTTAGTAGGTATGATTGTTAATAAATCTATCCATATGGC
>DEWM01000083.1:21997-34839 GCA_002363635.1 Caryophanales bacterium UBA3210
CCTAACTGTGGTGAAAAGCTTAATTTATTTGGCTCTTTAGATGATGAAACTTGGGCAACACGTTTTGAATATCCTCGACTTGATCAAATTCCTATTGACCCAAATTTAGTTTCATATGTAGACAAGGGAGAACTTGAATACTTCCCAGATACATATTTAAAGAATACATGTAAATTAATTGAAGATATTATTGAGGAGAAAAAGAGTAATGAATAATTTTAAATTACAAAGAAAAGAATTTGTTGATGGCTTATTAGATAATTCCATTACTATTCTTTATTCAGGCGCAACAAAACAAGAATCCTATGATGAAGATTATTATTTCTCAGTAAATCGTAATTTCTATTATATTACTGGTATTAATCAAGATGATGTTTATATCATGATTTTAAAAAGAAAAGGTACTGTAAAAGAAATTGTTTATGCTGCAGAAAATGATCCATTGAAGATTAAATGGGTAGGAGAAGTTTTATATCCAGAAGAAATTAAAGAAATCTCAGAAGTAAATGAAGTTAAATTCTTAAATGAATTTGAAACTGATTTAGTTAGATTAATGAGAGATAACCGTTATAAATGTGTCTATCTTGATTTAGAAGAACCTTCTTTCCAAGGACAAAGAAACTTTGGCCTTGAATTAAAGAAAAAAGTTAATGCATTAGCGTTAGATAAGAAAGTATATGATGCTTATCCTCTAATTACTCGTAATAGAGGCGTTAAAAAGCCATATGAAATCGAATTATTTAGACATGATGTAGAAGTTACAAGAAAAGCATTAGAATACGTCATGCAGAATTTATCTAAATGTGAATATGAATATCAAGTACAGGCATTATTTGAAGGCGCGATTAAATTCTATGGTAACGCAATTCCTTCCTTCCATACTATTGCAGGAAGTGGAGTAAACGGGGCAACACTTCATTATTCAGAAAATGTTAAAAAATTAGATAAAAATGATATGATTTTATTAGACTTAGGTGCTAACTGTAATTTATATCATGCAGATATTTCTAGAACTTATCCTTTAAGTGGTAAATATTCTCCTCAGCAAAAAACTATCTATTCAATTGTCTTAGGCTGTAATAAACATATTGAATCAATGGCTAGACCCGGCGTATCCATTCATGATTTACAAATGGAAACAGTCAAGTATCTTGCAAAAGCTTGTTTAGACGCAAAACTAATTAAGACTGAAGAAGAAATCAAGAATTACTACTTCCATGGTGTATCTCATCATATTGGTTTAGATACTCACGATCCTTACCCAGATAGAACTGAAGGTTTAAAAGCAGGTATGATTATCTCTAATGAACCTGGTTTATATTTTAAAGAACTTGGTATTGGAGTCAGAATTGAAGACGATTTATTAATTACAGAAGATGGATGTGAAAACTTATCAAAAGATATTATTAAAGATGTTGATGAAGTTGAAGCATACATCCAAAAATATATGAATAAATAAATTACTCCAAAATCATAAAAATTGTTTAATTATATTTTATTAAATTATATAATTTAGACATAATTGTTGGGGTGAAGACTATGAAAAAGATAATTTCAAAAATTCAGATTATCTCATTAAACAAGGGTATTATCATCTCATCATATTATAATATTGATTTTTAAGGACCTTTTTAGGTCCTTTTTCTTTTGTGAAATGGGGTGATTATATGACAAAAGAAGAAATCATCGTAGAAGCTAAGAAAGAAAATGTTCGTTATCTAAAACTTCTACTTACTGATATGCTTGGGCAAGTTAAATCAGTAGAAATTCCTTCATCAAAGCTTAAAGAAGCGTTAAATGGTGAAATTGGATTTGATGGTTCATCAATTGAAGGCTTCGTTAGAATTAAAGAAGCTGATATGTATTTAATACCAGATTTAGATACATGGACTATTTTGCCTTTAGAAAGTTCTAAAGAACTTGGAAAAACTGCACAGTTATTTTGTGATGTAGAAGATTATCATCACAATAAATTTGTCGGTTCTCCTCGTGGAGTATTAAAAAATGCTTTAGAAGAAATGGAAAAGATGGGCTTTAAACACTTTAATGTCGGTGTAGAACCTGAATTCTATTTATTTAAGAAAGATGAACAAGGCAATTTAATTTATTCGGATAATGGTTCCTATTTTGATATGGCACCTTTAGGAAATGATGAATCAATTCGACATGAAATAGTTATTGAACTAGAAAAGCTTGGCTTTAATGTCGACGTCTCTCATCACGAGGTTGGTCCTGGTCAAAATGAAGTGAACTTTAAATATGATGACGCATTAAAAACTTGCGATCGAATTCAAACCTATAAACAAGTGGTTAAACAAGTCGCACTTAAGCACGGACTAATTGCTTCTTTTATGCCTAAACCAATTGTCGGTATTGCAGGAAGCGGCATGCATACTAATTGTTCTTTATTTGATGATAATGGCAATAATTTATTTTATGATCCTCATGAAGAAAATGGCTTATCTAAATTATGTTTATATTGGATAAGTGGAATTTTAAATAGGGCTAGAGAAATTTCTGCGATTACTAATCCTACAGTTAATTCATATAAAAGATTAGTACCAGGATATGAAGCTCCTTGCTATATTTGTTGGTCAGATAATAATCGAAGTGCGATGATTAGAATTCCCGCTTCTAGAGGTAAAGCAACTAGAACTGAAGTTAGAAACGTTGATCCTACTGCTAACCCATATTTAATGTGTGCAGTTATCTTAAGAGCAGGCTTAGAAGGAATTAAAAATAAGGAAACAATCATTAAACCTTCTTACGATAATATCTTTGCATTAACTCGTGAAGAAAGAGAAAAACAAGGTATTAAGAACTTGCCTGAAAACTTAAAAGATGCGATAAAGGAAATGAAACATTCTTCTTTTGTTAAAGAGGTACTTGGAGAACATATCTTTAATAAGTACATTGAAGCAAAACAATTAGAATGGAAAGAATATAAAGTCTTAGTAACTGATTGGGAAATTAAAAAGTATTTATAGGAGAGCTTATGAGAGAAGAAATTTTAGTATTAGATTTTGGTAGTCAATATAATCAATTACTTGCAAGAAGAATTAGAGATTTAGGTACTTATAGTGAACTTGTCCCTTACGATATTTCTATTGAAGAAATTAAGAAAAGAAATGTTATTGGTATTGTTTTTTCTGGAGGACCTAACTCTGTTTATGAAGAAGCTTCACCTAAATGTAGAGATGAAATCTTTGATTTAGGTTTACCAATTTTAGGCGTATGTTATGGTCATCAATTAATTACTCAACATTTTGGAGGAAACGTTTCTCCTTGTGAAGAAAAAGAATATGGTGCACAACTATTATTTAAACAAACTAATTCAGTTTTATTAAGTGATATTCCAGATGAACATTTAGTTTGGATGAGCCATGGAGATCAGGCTATTATTCTTCCAGATGGATTTGAAGTAGTTGCGTCTACTCAAACTTGTAAAATTGCTGCAATGCAAAATGTAGAAAAGAAGATTTATGGCTTACAATTCCATCCAGAAGTTAGAAATTCTGAATATGGATTAAAAATCATCGAAAATTTCGTAAAAAAGGTTTGTTCCTCATCTTCAGAATGGTCAATGAAAACATTTGTTGAAGATAAAGTTAAAGAAATAAAAAATGAAGTTAAAGATAAGAGAGTC
The DNA here is from genome assembly GCA_002363635.1 of Caryophanales bacterium UBA3210. Taxonomy (GTDB): domain Bacteria; phylum Bacillota_I; class Bacilli_A; order RFN20; family CAG-449; genus UBA3210. The sequence goes on from DEWM01000083.1 coordinate 25,644, forward strand.
TTACTTGGTATTTCTGGTGGAGTAGACTCAACTGTTGCCGCGACATTAATTCATAAAGCAATCGGTAATCAATTAACTTGTATGTTTATTGACCACGGACTACTTAGAGAAGATGAAGCTGACTTAGTCATGGAAAGATTTGCTCGTCACGATATTAACGTTGTTAAGATTGATGCTTCTGACATCTTCTTAGGTAGACTAAAAGGAGTTGTTGAACCAGAACAAAAACGTAAAATTATCGGTAATACCTTTGTTGAAGTCTTCGATAAAGAAAGTGCAAAAATTGGCGATTATTCATATTTAGGACAAGGTACTTTATATACAGATATTATTGAATCTGGTACTAAGACCGCTCAAAAGATTAAATCACATCATAATGTCGGTGGTCTTCCTAAAGAAATGAAATTTAAATTACTTGAACCTTTAAAAGAATTATTTAAAGATGAAGTAAGAAAAGTTGGTCTTGAACTTGGACTTGATGAAGAACTTGTTATGAGACAACCTTTCCCAGGACCTGGATTATCCATTAGAATCATTGGTGAAATTACTGAAGAAAAACTTAGAATGGCAAGACATTCTGATTTAATCTTAAGAGAAGAATTCCATAAAGCAGGCTTAGATAAAACAGTATGGCAATATTTTACAGTTATTACTGCAAATAAATCAGTTGGTGTTATGGGTGACCAAAGAACATATGAATATACATGCGCTGTTAGAGCGGTAACTTCTATTGATGGTATGAGTGCAGATTTTGCACGAGTACCTTACGAAGTGCTTGCAGTAATAGCTTCAAGAATTATTAATGAAGTTTCTGGATTAAATAGAGTAGTCTATGATATTACTTCTAAGCCTCCAGGAACAATTGAATGGGAGTAGTTTATCTTAAAAAATGGGAGTTTCTCCCATTTTTTTAATGAAATCTTTGCCCTTTTATTTCATAATATAAACTATGAGTATTGCATTAAAAGAACAAGAAACATTTGAAAATTTAGATATTAAAGATAGAGATTTTTATCTTTATGATTTTGCAGGATGCAAATTCTTTAATTGTACTTTTACTAACTGTAAATTTAATTCATGTTCATTCTCAACTTGTGAATTTAATAACTGCAAAATTATTAATCCTATATTTACTAATAGTAGAGCAAAATTCTTATCTTTTAATGAATCTACTTTATTTGGAATTAATTGGACTATGCTTACGACAAATGTTGGTTATCGTAATCCCTTAAATTCAATTCATAAATGTGTTTTAAAATATAATTATTTTACTCAAATGAATTTAATTAAATTTAATTTTGATGAATCGATAATCATTAATACTGAGTTTGATCATTGTGAAATGTCATCTGCATCTTTTAAATATTGTGATTTAACTGCTTCTACTTTTACTAATTCATCATTAACTAGAGCAAATTTTAAAAATGCTAGAGGATATATGATAGATATTCGTACTTGTAGTGTTGCGAAAGCTACTTTTTCTTATCCAGATGTCACTAATTTATTAGTCTCGTTAGATATTAATATTGAATAATCTAAAAAAATATCTCTTTTTGTAGAGGTATTTTTATTTTTAAGTTATATTTATTAACGGAATTATCACTTTTAAATTTATTTTCAATAAATTAGAATGTAATAGATAAAGGGAGGGGGAAGTTATGGAATTAATTGTTACTATTTCAGAAATAAATGAACTTGAATTATTTTCTAATGCTTCTAGTTTTTTAATTAACTCAAAAGTCTATGCTTCTTTAGAATATAAAACTGCTAATAATAATACTATTTTTAGATTAGTAAAGAAGATTAAAGAACTTAATAAGAAAGCTTATATTCTTATTGATAAACTAATGTTTGATGAAGAATATCCTAAATTAATTTCTTTTATTAATAAAATAGAAAAAGAAGGAGTAGATGGTTATTTCTTTTCGGATTTAGGCGTTTATGAACTTCTTGATGAACTTGGTTTAAAAGATAAAGCTATCTATTATTCTCAAACTCAAATTGTATCTACTATGGAAGGTAGACAATATTTTTCATTAGGAATGAAAGGTATCTTTGCAAGTAGATATTTATCATATGAAAAAGTTAAAGAATTAATTAAAGATGTTAACCTTGGTTTAAGAATCTTTGGCTACCATAATTTATTTTATTCTAGAAGAGGTTTATTAACTGCATATAAAGAAGAATTTAATTTAAGTGGTAGATACGATAGAACTGATAACTATACAATTAAAGAAATGAAAAGAGATGTTAAAAATCCTATTTTTGAAGATACTAATGGAACATACATCTTTACTGACTATATTGATAATCATTTCAGTGAACTTGATGAACTTAACTCTTTAGGCTTATCATATGGTCTTATTGATACTAATTTATTAGATGATTCTTTAAAAATTCAATTAAATGATGCTTTAGTAAATTATTCTAAAGAATTTAATTCTGAAAAAAGAATTATTGATACATATAAGGTAGCTGAATAGTATGAAGAAAATTGAATTACTTGCACCTGCTGGTGACTTAGAAAAATTAAAAATTGATGTTCTTTATGGAGCAGACGCTGTATATATTGGCGGTAAAGCTTTCTCTTTAAGAGCAGGGGCTACTAACTTTACTAAAGAAGATATGATTGAAGGCGTTAAATTTGCTCATGAACACGGAGTAAAGGTTCACGTTACTTTTAACATTTACCCAAATGATGGGGATGAAAAAAAGATTGATGAATATTTATTAGAACTTGATGAAATTGGAGTAGACGCTATTATTGTTTCTTCATTATATGTCATTAATAGAGCAAAAGCATTAGGTGTTCATTATGAACTCCATTCATCTACTCAAGAATCTACTACATCTTCTTATGCTGTAAATTTTTGGGCAAAACAGGGATGTGCTAGAGCAGTTCTTGGTAGAGAAGCAACCTTAGAAGAAATTAAAAGAATTAGAGAAAAGACTAAAACTGATATTGAAGTCTTTATTCACGGTGCGATGTGCTGCTCAGTTTCTGGTAGATGTACTCTATCAAATTACTACACTAAGAGAGATGCAAATAAAGGAGCATGTTCTCATCCTTGTAGATGGACATATTCTTTATATAGAAACGATAAGAAAGTTACTGATGAATTCTTACTTGGCTCTAAAGATTTAATGACAGTTGATTATATTAAAGATTTAATTGAGATCGGTGTTTCATCTTTAAAGATTGAAGGCAGAATGAAATCAGTTAATTATCTAGCGCATGTTGTTAAAACCTATCGTAAATTAATCGATGATATTTATGATAATAAAGTCAAAGGTTATGAAGAATATGAAAATGAAATTGCCCAATCTGGCAATAGATCATTTACAAAAGCTTGGATTAAAGGATATACAGATCATAACGATTTAATTTATTCTTTCTCCAATACTCCATTACAAAACTACTTAGGTATGATTCTTGATTATGATAAAGAGAAACATATGTGTTTACTTCAAGCTAAGAACCCATTTAATGTTGGAGATGTAATTGAACTTGTTTCTTTTAAAAAAGATGTAAGATCATTTATAGTTACTAAATTAATTGATGAAAAAGGAAATGATGTTCAAAGTGCGAATAACCCATTCTTTACATATTGGGTAGAAATACCTTATGAAGTAGAGAAATATGAAATTCTAAGAAAAACCATTTAAAAAGGGGCTGTTAAGAAAAAGTTTCTAACAGCTTTTCTTTTACAAATAAAAGCATTATTTAATGCAACAATACTTAAAACTAGTCGAATATTTTGAAGATAATATAGAATAAAAAGTCTCCTCAAAGCATAAATGAGAGGGAGTTACTTAACAATGTAATTGTTAAGAAAAAAAGTAAATTAAAAAATGCCTAAATTAGGTAATTTTTGATTATTCTATATTAATGCTACACATAATGTAAAAATGGTTGGTCAAATATGTAGCTGAAACAACACTAAAAAAATCTTTAATGAAATTAGGAATATCTAAATATAAATTAATTGAAGAATTACCTGAATACTTGGTAAGCTGTATGTCTCATTGACCAGCTTCTGATGTAGCATGTGCATTCCCACATCATTCTATATTAGATAAAAGGCGTTAAAAAGCCTATAAAAGGTAAGAAAAAGGCTTGATACGTTGTTTTCATTGTATCAAACCTATGCTTTCAATATGGTGACCTATACCGGATTCGAACCGGTGAATGATACCTTGAGAGGGTACTGAGTTAAGCCGCTTCTCCAATAGGCCAAGTACGTTATTAATTATATATAATTAATGGATGATTTTTCAATAATAAAAGTGTGATAGAGATATTTCTACCACACTTTATAGCCTTTATAGATTATTAATTAATCACGACCAGCTTCTTTAGTCATTACTGCTAAGTGATTTGCAAATTCTGGAGTTAAATCTTCTTTTAATAATCTAAACTGCCAGTTACCTGCTGCTCTACCTGGTGTGTTCATTCTTGTCCACTTATCCATGTGTAATAAATCTTGAGGAGTGAAGATAACAACGTTTGCTCTTGATCTCATTAATGAACCAATCATTGTATCTAAGATATCTTTATCATCCCAAATGCAAAGATAATCTTTCATTGCGGATTTGAGTTTAGGATGTTCTTCGATGAAGTTGAGTTCAACATCATTATCGTGAGTACCAATATACGCAACACAATTTTCTTCATAATTATGAGGTAAGAATGGAGAGAGAAGTTTTGCTTCTTTGAATTGTCTTGGCGTAACACAATTTGTAAAATCAGGTCCATTACATTCGTTTGGATCATCTTTATAATATTCACCTTCGAGATGTCTATCGTAATCACCAAATGCGAATTGATATAACTTCATACCTGGGAAACCAGTTTTTTCTTTGAGTTCTTTAACTTCTTTTGTGATGACACCTAAGTCTTCTGCAATAATTTCAACTTTCTTAGTAACAGGTTTTAAAGCTTCGAATAAATCGTATCCTGGACCTTTTACCCATTCACCATTGATTGCAGTTTCTTCTCCAAATGGTACCGACCAATATGATTCGAAACCTCTAAAGTGGTCAATTCTGATGCAATCAAATAATTTACCTGCTGCTTGAACTCTTTTCTTCCACCAGTAGTAGTTCATAGCTTTGAGTTTATCCCAATCATATAATGGGTTACCCCATAATTGACCAGTTGCAGAGAAGAAATCTGGTGGTACGCCTGCAACCTTAGTAGGCCTTCTATTTTGATCTAATTGGAAGAGCTTTGGATGTGCCCAAACATCAGCAGAGTCAAGTGAAACGTAAATAGGCATATCACCGATAATCTTGATACCACGTCTATTTGCGTGAGCTTTTAACTTCTTATATTGTTTAAATGCTTCGTATTGTAAGAAAATCCAAAACTTGTATTCATCTAAATGAGCTTCTTTAACTTCTCTTACTTTTGATTTGATGTGTAATCTATATGGCCTTTTCCATTCTTGGAATGATTTGCCATCATGGATACCTTTAAGTAACATAAAACAAGCATAATCTTCTAACCAATATTTTTGTTTATGATAGAATTTTTGAATTTCTGCTTCTTCTTTTTCATAACCTCTATTATATGCGAGGCGAAGAGCATCGAATCTTTCATTATAGACTTTACCATAGTCTACGTAACGAGGATTGCTTCCTCCTTTAACTTTTCTTGCTTCTTTTGTAGTTAATAAACCTTCTGTTACAAGAATATCTAAATCAATAAAATATGGGTTTAATGCAAATGCTGAGAAACTCTGGTATGGTGAGTCACCATATGAAGTTGGGTTTAAAGGAAGCATCTGCCAATATTTTTGTTTAGAACTTGCGAGGAATTTTACAAAAGAATGCGCTTCTTTACCAAAAGTACCAATACCATGTTTGCTTGGTAAAGAAGATACATGTAATAAAATACCTGAACCTTTTTCCATTTTGTATTAAATATCTCCTTATTTATATACAAATTATAAATTTAATGTGATACATATTCAATAAATTATTATCAAAAATCCCTTAATTTTGTAAAAAAAATATGACTTAATTTTTAATAATTAACAAATGTTTAATAGACGTATAATCTTTTATTTACTAATTACATTTAATATTATTTATAATATAATATTACTAAAGGAGGTTCAGGTATGATTTTAACTGACACTTTATCATTGTGGTGGTTCTGGTTAATCATTTGGGGATGTATATTAATTATTGCAGTAATAGTTGAAGCCATTACTGAAGAATTAGTTTCAATCTGGTTTGCTCTAGGCGCTTTCATTGCAGCATTACTTGCTTGCTTTGGAGTAGTCTGGTATGTGCAACTAATTATATTCGCTCTAGTTTCTATTTTAACAATTATACTTGTTAGAGCAGTATTAATTAGAGATAGGAGATTACATTCCTTAGTTGCAACAAATACTGATTCATTAGTAGGAGAAGAAATTGTTGTAACTAAAAAAATTGATGGTATTCATAATCCTGGTGAAGGAAAATACCGTGATGTCATCTGGACTTTAGAAAGTGAAGATACTTTTGAACCAGGTGAAAAGGCAATTGTTTCTGAAATTAAAGGAAATAAATTGGTCGTTACCAAGAAGAATTAAGAGGGAGGTTTTCTATTATGGTAAATTTATTAATTAATGAAGCAGGAATTGTTGGTATTGTAATTCTTTGCGTATTCTTATTAATTTTATTAATTATTTTAGCAAGATGTGTAGTCGTAGTTCCACAGGCTCACGATGTTATCATCGAAAAATTAGGTAAATACAGCAGAACATTAAATGCTGGTTTACATTTCTTAACACCAATCATTGAAAAGAAAGTTGCAACAGTTTCATTAAAAGAAAAAGTTGCAGACTTTGCACCACAGCCAGTTATTACTAAAGATAACGTTACAATGCAAATTGATACTGTTGTCTATTACTGCATTACTGATCCTAAGCTTTATACATATGGTGTTGAAAGACCAGTCAATGCTATTGAAAACTTAACAGCTACAACTTTAAGAAACTTAATTGGTGAACTTGAACTTGATGAAACATTAACTTCAAGAGACACAATTAACCAACAAATGAGATCAATTCTTGATGAAGCAACTGATCCATGGGGAATTAAAGTTAACCGTGTTGAATTAAAGAACATTCTTCCTCCAAGAGATATCCAGGAAGCAATGGAAAAACAAATGAGAGCAGAAAGAGAAAAAAGAGAAGCTATCTTAAGAGCAGATGGTGAAAAACAAGCTGCTATCTTATCTGCAGAAGGTGAAAAAGAAGCTGCAATCTTAAGAGCAGATGCTCAAAAGATTACTGTTGTTAAAGAAGCTGAAGGTAGAGCAGAAGCATTACTTAGAGTTGCTGAAGCTCAAGCACAATCAATTAAGATGATTAATGACGCTAACCCTAATGCTGCTTACGTCACTTTAAAAGGATATGAATCACTTGAAAAAGTTGCTGAAGGTAATGCAACAAAAATCATTGTTCCATCTAATTTACAAGATGTCAGTGGTTTAGCTGCTTCTGTAAAAGCAGTACTTGAAAACGATAAACCAAGCAAGAAATAATAATTAATCGTTTTAAATAATTACCTTAGAAGGTGAGATTAATATGAAGCAATTTAAAAAACTAATCTTATCGGCATTATCTTTTGGATTATGTTTAAGTTTAACTTCATGCGATAATTTATTTAAAATTATCGGTGTTGATCAAGACGAAAATGTAACCTTGGGTGAATATGCTGAGCATTCCATTACTTTAAATCAACTAAATAAATCTTCTTCTATTGCCACAGTTCCGTCTGTTGGTAATAGTAAGTTATTAGTTGTTCCAGTCTATTTTTCTGATTATACTCCAGAAAAATTAGGCCTAGATGAAACTGAAGTTATCGATAACCTTAATAAAGGTTTCTTTGGGGAGAGTAATGTCACAGGTTGGGAATCAGTTTCTTCATTTTATAAAAAATCATCTTATGGCAAATTGAATCTTACAGGTATGGTCACTGATTTATTTAATGTCGGTGAAACCCTTAAGTATGTAATGAACAAGGCTACAAATGAAGAAGAAACTTCTAATGTAACTTATTATATTCTTGATAAAGTGAACGTATGGCTTAAAGAAAAATATGATTTAGAAACATTAAAATCATACGATACTGACAATGATGGATATATTGATGGTATATGGCTTGTCTATTTAAATAAATATTTAAACGGAGAGACTAATAAAGAATATTATAAGGAACATGAAGGTTGGGCTAATGGTTTTGAAACTCGTAAAGGCACTTCTGATTATATAAATTATCAAAAGTTTACTTGGAGTTTATGGGCATATACATATTGGAGATATTATGAAGATAATGAGATAGATGCATCTTCTTCTTATCCTTATCCTCATTGTTATGCTTGGGCAAGTTATGACTTTTTTAAAGAAGGTGGATATACTGCAGGTTTAGAAAACAAGACTCTTGTAGATTCTCATACATTTATCCATGAAACTGGCCATATGTTAGGCTTAGATGATTATTATTCATATGATGGTGTAGATGCTCCTGTTGGAGGATTATGCATGATGGATAATAATATTGGAGACCATGAAGCTTTCTCAAAATATTTATTATCTTGGGTTGAGCCTAAGATTGTTCAAGAAGCAGGTTCATTTACTTTAAAGCCTTTTGAAGATTCAGGAGAATGTTTATTAGTTCCTGCTAGAGTTAGCAATTTTAATAATTCACCATATAGTGAATATTTATTAATTCAATATTACACACCTACTGGTTTAAATGAACTTGATGCAACTAATGAATATGCTTCAGGTGCTAGAATGTTTACTAAGCCTGGAATTCTTGTTTATCATATCGATGCGAGATTAGTTAAAGTTACAGGTGAAAATAATTCTGTATTTGTCAATAAATATACTGACCCATCTAGCGTTTCATATGTAATAGTAGGTGCAAGTAATACACCATCTAAATCACTTACTGAGAAAAGATTAGTTAAATTAATTTCTTCTAAGTATCCAACTGGAAAATATAGTACTGGATTATTTAATAGCACTACACAAGAATATTGTTTTAGTAATAGATCAAATTACCGTGCATCAGATATCGATTTATTTAAAGTAGGTGATAAGATTACTTCATTTAATTTTAATATGGGTACATACTTAAGATACGATATTTCAGTTGATAATATTGATACTAATAGTGCAACAATAAGTTTTGC
>DEWM01000015.1 GCA_002363635.1 Caryophanales bacterium UBA3210
TTCTGATGAGTTTCCTTCTTCGCTTGAACTAACATTTTCAGCACTTGAGCTTACGTCTCCACTATTATCCAGTGGTAAGGATGAATTCTCAAATGAATCTCCTTTTCCCCCACATGAAACTAATGATGAAAGTAAGACAAAAGATGCCAAAAGCAACTTTGCTTTTTTCATAGTATTTTCTCCTTATGTTTTAATTTGATTATCATTCTAACCGCAATTGTTTCAGTTGTAAATCATTTTTTTTACATTTTTTGAAAAAAATTTTCAGTCCGTTTTTTGGCACCTTATGATAATAACAATTATGTTATTATACTCTCACAAAAAGGAGTTTATTATGGAATACTATATGAGTGAAAATAATGTTGTTTTAAGATTAATTCGTTCTCCGCTAGGAAATAATTACTTTGAGGTATATTCAAAAAACTCTTGGATTACAGAATCCTCAATTACTTATGATGACTGGGTAAAAAGAAAAATCTCTTTAACACCATTAAAAGCAGATAAATTAAATAAAGTACTTAAAAAGAGGAGTTAGTGCTCCTCTTATTTTACATAAATTACTGTATTTTCTTTTCTTGGTAAAGTTGTTTTGCTTTCTTCAAAAGCATATCCTAATGCACTGCAACCAATTACTTTTTCATCTCTAGGTAAGCCTAATTGATAAAGATATTCATATAAAGAAACATTTTCCACAACTTCTGTATATGTTAATTGATGAATCCAACATGTGGAAAGTCCTAATGCGTGTGCACCTAAGAAAATATTTTCTAGAGCACATGATCCATCATAAACACTAAGTGAACTATCTTTCTTACCTGTAACGATAATTAATACTGGTGCACCATAAGTGACACTATAATTTGGTCTTTTATCTACTTTACTAATTTCTAAAGAAATTCTATCTAATACTTCTTTATTTGAAATTACGATAAAGTGCCAGTTTTGAGTATTCTTTCCACTTGGCGCGTATCTTGCACATTCAAGAACCTTATTTAACACATCTTCTTCAACTGCTTTATCTAAATATTTTCTGCAGCTTCTTCTAGTTAAAATACATTCAATTGCATCCATATTTTTTACCTCTTTTTTTATATTGTATCATAAAAAATGCTAGCCTAATAAAATAAGCTAGCAAGAAAAGAGGTATTAAATATGAACACACATCATTCATTAATTATATTATAGCAAATGATATGTCCAAAAAAACTCTCTTATGAGCTTTTTTATGTGGTATAATATATTTAATTACATGGGGAGGCAGTATGGCAACAGGCAAGAAAGCTAACATTTTATATGTTCTAAAAGTACTTGAAGAATATTCAGATGAAAATCATCCTCTTACTCAAATTAGAATCAGTGAGCTCATCAATAGTAGATATGGTTTAGAGGTCGAAAGAAAAACAATTGGTTCATCTTTACAGATCTTATCTGAAGTTGGTTATGACATTAATAAAGTTGATAAGAAAGGATTTTATTTAGGTGATAGAATTTTCTATTCCAGTGAAATCACATTTTTAACTGATGCAATTTATTCTTCTAAATCATTAAATGATCGTCAATCTAGAAAATTGTTAGAAGAAATCTTCTCTACTTTATCTCTCTACGATAGAAAACAATATTTAATGATGCATAAAACAAGTGGGGATATTAGTAGAACTAAAAATAACGAAGTTATTTATAATATTGAAATCATTTCTGAATGTATTAAAAAGAAAAAATGTGTCGCGTTTAATTTAGTTACTTACGATGAAAATGGTAATGAAGTCTTATCTTGGGAAAGATATGTTTCTCCATATTTCTTAGTTAACAGCGATGGAAAATATTATTTAGTCGCAAATTATTATAGAAGTGAAGACTTAACTAACTTTAGAATCGACCGTATGAAGAACGTTCATATCCGTGAAGATAGACCTAGAAAAGAATTACGTGATTTAAAAGATGTACATTCAGATTTCTCTATTACTGATTATATTAACGATAGAGTTTATATGTTCGGTGGTCCAGTTGTTACGGCGCGAATCGAGATTGAAGATCACGACAAAATTCGTTATATCAAAGACTGGTTTGGAGAACGTGCAATTTTGCAAAAAGTTGGAGATAAATTATATGCTCAAGTAAAAACTGAAGAACAAGCTTTATGTTACTGGGCAATGCAATATATTGAATATTTCAAAGTAATTGAACCTGCATCTGCAAAAGAAAAGATTAAAGAACTACTTTCTAAAGGTATTGAAAAATATCAATAACAAACAAAAATAGATGGAAGCAAATCCATCTATTTTTTTGCTGTTAAGAAATTACGAATTTCTTCTTTAACCATATCTGAAAGTGCGTTTGTATCTAAGCTTTCATATTCACTTGGTTCAATTACTCTTAAGATATTGATTGTTGCAATCTTAATGAGAGGTTTATGTTTTGTACCATGAGGATAATTATATGTAATACAAGATACTACAACTGGGCATTTAGTAGCAGTGGCAATTTTAAATGCACCTGCTTTAAAAGGAAGAAGCGTTTCTTTAGTTTTATTTCTTGTTCCTTCTGGATAAATACCAATTGAACACATATCATTATTTAAATATTCTTGGGCTTTTTTGATAACTTTTACTTCTTGTCTAAGGTTATCTCTTTCAAGTGGTAAGAAGAGTACTGAATTTAATAATCTTCCTACAAAAGGATATTCCATGATTTCATTTTTACAAATCCATCCAACTTTTTCTCCAGGCATTCCTGCCATATAGATAATTGGATCATTTGCCCCTACATGGTTAGAAACAATCATGTAACGACGGTCATGTGGAATCTTTTCTTTTCCTTTAATTTTGTAGAAATATCCTGTAGAAAACATATAGAACCATGCAGAATTTCTAACTACCCATGCCCCGAAAGAAGAATATTTTTCAGGGAATTTTCCTTTTTCAACTTTCTTAAAAAACATGCAGAATAACGCGAATAATAAGTAGCTTAAGATAGTAAAGACAATCCATGAACCTACAAATATTAAAACAGGAATATAGAAATCATACCAATTATTAATTAAGTGGAAGAAATATGTAAATAAGAATGTACTTAAGATACTTCCACATATAGTTAATATAATATAGAACATTATAAAATCTCCTTAATTTCACTAGTTAAGATAGAATACAAATACATATGAATTTCTTTGTTAGGATATTTTTGAGAAACAAAATCATAGTAAACATGTAATTGTTTATTATATCCTTCATCATCGATATGTTTAGTTTTGTAATCAATAATATCTATATGATCTTCATATACAAGAAGTAAGTCAATAATACCATTAGTATTATTTGCTTCATCAATGAATTCATATTCCTTATAGATTTTAGCCTCTTTTATGTTTTTAGTCAAAGGAGAAGAGAGGAATGCTCTAACTTTATTTTCTACGAATTTATCTTTTAATAATGAATAATCAGGATTTACAAAATCTGTGACTTCTAGACCTTCGTGTAAATGATTACCAAATTTTAAGACATCTTTATTTACATCTAATGATGTTTCTTTAGACGCTCGTAAGACTTTTGATTTAATAGAGGATTCAATATTTACTTCTCTAAAATCATAAGTAAATGGTTCATATTCTTGCGTTTTTTCATTTAATTGTTCTTCACCTACCTCATCAAAATGAGTTTGCTTATATCTTTCAATAAATGGTGAATAAAAATTGTAGAAGCTCTTCGCGTCTTTAAAATTTGCTTCATAATCTTCTTCTTTTGGTTCTTTACAAACTAGAATCATCTTTTCTCTAACACGAGTTAAGGCAACATAGAATAATCTTACTTTTTCTGATAAATCACTTTTATTTGAAACATAGTTATTAACTATCTTAATAGGCGAATCGATTTTCTCATCAAAAGCAGTAAAGATTAGTCCATATTTAGATGAAAAACCAAATTTACTCTTTGCTTCAAATCTATTAAATTTCTTATCTAAGCCAGGGAAATAAATAATGTTATATTCTAAGCCTTTAGATTTATGAATATTAATTAACTTAATTGAATTCATTGATGTACCACGAGCGGTTAAAGTTAATTTTAATCCTGCGTCATCAATGTTTTTTAAATAATCAATAAATTCATCATATCCAAAGCCTAATTTTTGCATATTCTTAAATGTATTTAAGAAAGCATCAACATAACCCTCATTAGTAATGTAATTACCAATATTTACAAACTTATAATAGAAATCAGTTACTTCTAAGATTTTTAATAATAAATCGTAACTTGTTGCATCTTTATTTTCTTTAATCACATTATATAAATCTTGATATAAAGAAGATGAAGAATAGGTATTATTCTTAGTTAAAGAATATAAATACGCATCGTTATAAGAATATAAGAAAGATCTACCTAAAGATAAGAAAGCATATTTATATGCCTTATCTCCTTCAATATTAAAATTATTGTTAAGCATATTATTAGTAACAATTAATAAGTTAGTTAATAATTTAACGACAGTATTATCTTTAATATCTTCATCTTTTTCCATATAGATAGGAAGCTTATATTCTTGGAATATACGAAGATATTCTTCAAAGCTACTACCTCTATCCATAATGATTGCAAAATCTGAGAAGACACAGTCTCTCATTTTTTTGTTTTCTAGATCCATTACTTGGTATTTAGTATTGATTTTATGGATGATATCTTGAGCAATAATACGCGCTTCTCTATCTAAGGACTCATCTGATTTTAAGGAATTATCATATAGATATGTTTCAATATTATTGTCTTGATTATCAAGTTTAATATAACTTTTATTTCCTGCATTAACCATATGTTCTAATCGATATGAAGCATCTCCAATTTCATTAGTCATTAAGTCTTTAAAGATATCGTTAAATGCTGCGATTACTTCTTCTCTAGATCTAAAGTTATCTACTAAGTCAATTGCTTTACCACCTTGATTTAATTTATAACGTTCATATTTATTTTTAAAATTCTCAGGTTTAGCATTTCTAAAAGCATAAATTGATTGTTTAATATCTCCAACACAGTAAACATTATTATTTGCAATTAGATTAATGAATGTTTCTTGGAAATCAGAGTTATCTTGATATTCATCAATCATAATCATCTTATATTTATTTTTAACTTCTTCTCTAACTTCATCAAAATCACGAACTAGTTTAATTGCCATCTTAAAAATATCTGAGAAAGCATAAGCATTCTTTTCTTTTTTTAAATTCATTTGATATTCATCGACAGTTTTTGCAATACGTAAGAGAAGTTCTCCATACTTCTTAGTTTCTTCGATAGAAGTTGAGATATCTAAAGAAGAAGGATAGCTTCCAATCTTTTTTAAACAATCATCAATAATTTTTTTAACCTTGTCTACTTCTTTTGAAGTATCTTCATCAAACTTATATGCACCTGTACCTGGCTTTCTTGCATATTTTAATTTATTATCTTTAACAAACTTAATGATGTTATCGTATCCTGATAATTTATTAAGTTCATCCATATAATCATATACAGGAGTAGCGTAATATTCTCCTTTTGCATTTATTTGTTCGTTTGGTAAAGATCTAACTGCATCTTCTAATAAAACTAATTGTTCTTTAAGCATCTTAAAAAGAACATTATTGATTTCATTTATATTATTTGAAGAATAATATTTATCAATAAATGAGTCAAAGAATTCTCTATCATCTAAAGCTTTATTCTTTTCTCTTAATATTGTTAAAACTAAATTTCTTAAATCTTCATCTGATTTATAACAATATTTACCTACCATTTCTTCAAAAATAGGATCGTGAGCAAGATATAATTTATCAAATTCTTCTTTAATCTTTCTTCTCATTAAAATTTCTATAATCGTTTCATCAACAATAATAAAAGAAGAGGATACGTCTAAATAAGTATGGTATTTTTTAACTAATGAATTAGAAAAAGAGTCAAAAGTTGAGATATCACAGGAATCAACAATTTCCGCGTCAGGAAGATTATTTTCTTTTAATTTCTTTCTAATACGGTTCTTCATTTCTTTTGCCGCAAGGTTTGTGAAAGTAACAATTAAAAATTCATTAAGGTGATAACCTTTTTCTTTAATATAATAAAGAACTCTTTCAGATAAAACAGCAGTCTTACCTGAACCTGCACCAGCAGAGACGATAATATTACCTTCTTCTTCAATTGCTCGAGTCTGTGCTTCAGTCCAATTAGTCGCCACTTTCTTCACCTTCTTTCTTTTCTTTTTCTATTTTTATTTCTTCATAATCATTAGGAGATTTAAAACATAAATCACCAAAAGGACAATTAGTACATTTAGTTTCATTACCATTAAATCTCTTAGGCTTAATTCTATATTCACCATTTCTAATATTCTTAACAGTTTCTTTTACTTTAGTTAAAGTTAAATCAACTAAATCATTAAACTGATTTTCATCCATTAAACGGTTTAGTTTATTACTTACTGTTGCCGCTAAATTTTGGTCTTTATCAATCCTTAAATTACTAATATATGTTTTAACATTATCTAGACCTACAAATTTATTAACTAAATTCATGTCATTTAAAGTAACACCAGTTAAAAGAAAGTTCTTATCTTCATTCTCATCATTAGTTAAAATATTTTGAATATAGATACCTTGAACCTTATAGTCTTTATATTTATCTTGATGAGTGCTAAGAAAAGCATAAATTGGTAACTGCATATTAATACCATGTTCAACTTTTCTATAATCAAAGTTAAATTTTCCAGACTTATAGTCAATGATAGTCATATACTTATTTTTAGTATCTAAAAGGATCTTATCAATAAAGCCTTTGATTAATGTTTTATCATCAAGTTGATATTCAAAATTTTCTTCAACTACCGCATCATTAACTGTTGAATTTTGAAGTAAACTATTATTCTTTTCAATTACTTCTAAAATCTTTGGAAATAAATGAAGTGCAAAGAATTTTTCACTTGGTTCAACAAAAATTTCATCAAAAGATTTTTTCTCTTTGCCTCTACCAAGTTTAATGTGTAATAAATCTTCTTCTGTAGGAATAGTTTTATTCTTTACAGATTCTTCAAGTAACGCGTGGAAAACCTGTCCTAAAGAAGTGAAAAAATTACCTTCAAAAGCATCTGCTTTTAAAATATTACTTACGTAATAAGCAAAAGGACATTCGTTATATAATTCAATAGAAGAATAAGATACTTTTAATTCTTCATCATTTTTAACTAGTTCAGTATTTTTAAAGCTATGATCAAATTCTTTATAACCGATATCCATTGCATTATAGTTATTATTTAAAATGCCATAATGTTCATAAATATCCTTACTCTTACATACTTCAATAGCGCTTGCTTTATATGAATATCTAGTATTAGAAGGAATATATTTTAATTTATTCATTCCAAGTTTAGATATTAATGTAGAATCATAAAATACATTCTTTCCAATATTCTTCTTAAGTGAAATATGCAAATTATGATGAGTATTTAAGAAATTAATTAATCTTTCTGTAAATAAAACATTTTCATCATTAGTAGTATTAATTTCTAAATATTCTTTTTCTTTATCATTTAAATAATCAATATCTTTCTTAACTTTAGGATATGTTCCGTTATTAAAACCTAAGATAAAAATGTGATCATCAGGTGAATAAGTATCTGATACTATATCAATTTGTTTATCATATTTAATAGAACCTAGTTTAGTTTCTTTAGCTCTATCTATAATGAATTTACGTTCCTCTTCTTTATCTTCAAATAAACCATATGCAGAAACAAGCACTCTCTTTAATCCATCCATAAAGCGATAATTATCAATACTAACTTCTTCATTTAATTTATTAAAAGCTTCTTGTAAATCTAATTCATCATATAATGCTAAGAAACGTTTAAAAAAAGGAGATAAAGTAAGATTATCTTGGTTCTTAAAACCAATTTTTACATTGTATAGATTAGCAGTTTTCCATAATAATGTTTCATATTCTTCTTTGTTATAATCAAGTAATTTAATTGATGAAATATCAACACCTTCATCTACTAAACGAAGGACTTCATTAAAGAAATAATCAACCTCTTCATCAATTTCGTTAAATTCATAATAATTATGATTAATACTATCTTCTTCATCTAGATAAGTAACATTAATATTAAGCATTTTTAATAATTTATTTAATTCTTTATCTTTACAAGAATATCCATAAACAAAGATTTCTTTATTATTAAAAATAAGATTAAAGAATTTATCTTCTTCAATGAGGTTGTTTGCTTTTAATTCTTCCCTAATATCTACTAAATTATCAAGTTTAGAATCAAATCCCTTTTTAGCGTAATAACAATTATTAATTAACTCTTTCGCACCTTCATAAGTTAAGTTTTTCTTTTTCATCAAGTAGACAATAGTTTTTTCATCATATGAAAAAATAAAGTTCTTCTTAATATCTTCTTTAGTTAAGAACTTAATATCGTTATCTAAATTATTAGTAATTTTTAAAATCTCTTTTTTCTTTTCATCTGGGCAGATAATTATATTATGAGATTTAAGTAATTTTATATTAAGCATTGTCTCACCTCAATTTAAACTAAAGATATTATACCTTAATAAATATTTAATTTTAATATACTATAAGTATATTTTATCCATATGTACAAAAAAACTCCCTATTAAAATAAGGAGTTTTCTATATATATTATTTTTTACAAATTACTAGAACTTAGTAGATCCTCTTGAAGTAAATTTAGCTTCAAATGGGAACTTCTTTTCTTTTAAATCATCTTTTAAAATCTTAGTAACCATACGCATTGCAATAGAACCAACTTCGTACATATCAATATCACATGAAGAAATTGTAGGTCTTGCTAAATATGAATACTTAGTACCGAATACTGAAACTACTTGAACATTTTCAGGAACTTTTAAACCTAAATCTGTTGCAGCATTTTCAATAGCACATGCAAGTGAATCTCTAGGTGCAACAAATACTTTGTTATCATCTTTATTCTTCTTAAAGTAATCTACAAATGAAGAATATGTTTCGTGATATGAATCAGTGATTGTAATTGTTTCATATGAACCTTCTTTTAATTCTGAAGCAACTTCTTCATATGTTCTTGAAGTCATATTACCAGAAGATGCTGTCTTAACAAATTCAATCTTCTTGCCTTCTTCAGCAGCTTGTTTTAATGCTGCAGCTAATGTCTTTGCAAAATCAATTGTAATGCAACCAACTTTTTCTCCAATTACATCTCTACCAATAACTACAAGTGGAATCTTGTAATTGATAATATTTGCAATATCTTCTTCATCAAGTTCATCATCAAAGACAACCGCGCCATCAACATGTGAAGTAACAAGTTTAGCAATTACATCACGAGTATCCTGTTTAGAATGTTTTGTAATAAATAAAGTTGTTTGGTAACCATAGATTTTTCCAATATCGATCATACCTGAAAGTAAATTAGAGATATGGACATAGTTAACATCTGGAATAACGATACCAATATTAGTTGTTCTATTAGTTGCTAAGCCTTGTGCTAAAGCATTTGGTTTATAACCAAGACGTGCAATTGTTTCTTCTACTTTCTGTTTTGTATCAGGTCTAACATTAGACTGATTGTTAATAACTCTTGAAACAGTAGCAAGTGAAACACCTGCAGCTTTTGCAACTTCGTAAATAGTGACTCTTTCTTTATAAATTCCCATAGCGTGCCTCCTCAATGAAAATTTTTCACTTTCGTTTTCATTATAAATGAAAGAATTTTCAAAGTCAAATTAACAAATTGTAATAATTTCTTTGAGGACATTATCAAATAACCCCTAAAAATAACAAAAAAGTCTAGATTTGAAATCTAGACTCTTATTTTTGAAAATTTTTGTAATATTACTTAGCTGCGTTTAAATCTGCCATGATTTGGATACCTGCTGAAGCACCAATTCTTGTAGCACCTGCTTTAACCATAGCAAGTAATTCTTCACCTGAGTGAACTCCACCAGAAGCTTTAACACCCATCTTTTTACCAACAGCTTTTCTCATTAATTTAACATCTTCAACTTTTGCGCCCCATTTTGAGAAACCTGTTGAAGTCTTAACGAAGTCAGCTTTTGCTTTCTTTGATAACTTACATGCTCTGACTTTTTCTTCATCTGTTAATAAGCAAGTTTCGATAATAACTTTTAATGTCTTTCCTTTTGAAGCTCTTCTAATCTTTCTAATTTCATTTAATGTATATTCATCATCATTTTCTTTTAATCTAGAAATGTTGATAACCATATCGACTTCATCTGCACCATCTTTGATAGCTTGTTTTGTTTCGAAAACTTTTGATTCAGTTGATGTTGCACCAAGTGGGAAACCGATAACTGTGCAAACTTTAACATCTGTACCTTCGAGTAACTTCTTTGATAAAGCAACGTAACCTGGGTTAACACATACTGACATAAAGTCGTATTCTCTTGCTTCCTTGCAGAGCTTTTCGATGTCTGCGTCGACACAATCTGGTTTTAATAATGTGTGATCAATTAATTTGTTGTAATCCATTTATAATGACTCCTTTCTTGATTTCTTTGTTTTAATATATGTCATTGGATCTACAGGTAAGCGACTTGATGGGAAGTAGCGGAGGTCATTGTGAACAACCTCTACTGTTCCTGGGAATAAATCGTAGATTTCACCATCTAACTCAGTTTCAAGCTGTGGTTCAATCTCTATATGAACTTTCTTACATTTAATACGATGAGTATATTTAAGTGTAAGTAAACCTTTCTTTTGAAATTTTAACAATTGAGAAAGTAAGACAATACGTGGAAATTTTTCTACATAAATAAAATCTATATATCCATCTTCTATATCAGCATCTAAGCACATTGGCATCATACCGCCTGCCCAAATGCCATTACAGCAATCGACCATGAAGACTTCTTTTGATTGTTCTTCACCATCATCAATTCGAAATTTAATCTTGTAAGTCTTATAAAATAGAATTGTCTTTAACAATGCTTTTTGATAAGACTGGCGAGAATTGTATTTAGCACGTAATTCAATTTCTTTTTTAAGTAATTGCAAATCAAAGCCAGTACCGATAATATTAAACGCTCTCATTTTACCTAAAGTTAAATAATCGATATATTTAGGTTCGTTATTTAAGATATTATCAATATTTTCTTTAACATCGAAATGAATGTTTAAAGTTCTAGCAAGATCATTACCAGTTCCAGCAGGAATTAATCCAAGTGGAACCTTAGTATTCATACCATTAAGAACTTCAAAAAAAGTACCATCTCCACCAACTGCAATAATTGCATCGCAATCTTTTTTGGACGAGCATTCTTTTGCTAGTTCAACACTATGGCCTTTGTATTCTGAAATGTGAGTTTCAAATTTAACTTTCTTTTCAGTAAGATAATTTTCAACTTCTTCTAAGACATTTTGTCCTATCTTAGATTTCTTTTTACCAGAAGCAATTACATAATACATATAATCTCTTTTTCTCCGAATTATATTTTATCATAGATATTAATATTAGAAAACACCTTAAATCATAGAAAAAACTAATTTTTCAACAAAAAAAGAGGCAAATGCCTCTTAATTTATAAATATCTAATCTAACTATTATTTAACAGAAACTACCTGTTTGCCATCGTAGAATCCACACTTTGGGCAAACCTTGTGAGACTGAATTGTTTCACCACAGTTTGGGCATTTTACTAAACCTGTAACTGTTAATTTAAAGTTTGATCTTCTCTGTCTTTTTGTTGTTTTAGATGTTCTTCTTGCTGGTACTGCCATTTTTCACACCTCCTAATAAATGCTTTTTGACACGTTTACCATTTTATCTTAATAAAAATTAAGTGTCAACAATAATTTGCTATATATGATTTTTCTTTCTAAATATTATTTAGAAGCTTTTTTTATTGCTCTTAAGTCGTTAGCTAAATCAAGTAATAATTTTTCTGTTTTGTCCCAACCTAGGCACGGATCAGTAATTGATTTACCATAGACTCCTTCGCCGACTTTTTGGCATCCGTCTTCAATATAAGACTCAATCATTAGGCCTTTTACGACTTTTCTAATATGTTCATTAAGTTTTAAAGAATGAACAATTTCTTTAGCGATTCTAATTTGTTCTAAGTACTGTTTATTTGAATTGCAGTGGTTGCAATCAACAACAATTGCAGGGTTAGAGAAATTTTCTTCTGAATATAATTCTGCTAATTTATTTAATGTTTCATAATGGTAATTTGGTTGCATTTCACCATTCTCATCAACATAACCTCTTAAAATTGCATGTGCATATGGGTTACCTTTTGTTTCAACTTCCCATGCTCTATAGATAAATGTATGAGAATGTTGAGCAGCATTTATTGCGTTTAACATAACTGTAATATCACCTGATGTAGGATTTTTCATTCCAACTGGTACATCAATACCAGAAGCTGTTAAACGGTGTTCTTGATCTTCAACAGATCTAGCACCTACTGCTACATAAGTAAGTAAATCATCTAAATATTCATGATTTTCTGGGTATAACATTTCATCTGCACATGAGAAACCAGTTTCTTTTAACGCTCTCATATGCATTTTTCTAATAGCAATTAAACCTTTAACCATTTCTGGTTTTCCAGTTGGATCTGGTTGATGAAGCATACCTTTATAGCCAGCACCTGTAGTTCTTGGTTTATTTGTATAGATTCTAGGAACAATCTTAATTACATCATCAATCTTATCTTGAACGCCTCTTAATCTTTTAATGTAATCAATAACTGATTCTTCATTATCAGCAGAGCAAGGACCAATGATAAGTAAGAATCTATCGTCTTTGCCAGATAAAATATCTTTTACTTCTTTATCATTTTTTTCTTTAACCAACTTATCTTCGTTAGATAATGGGTACATATTTCTAACTTCTTCTGGCGAAGGAAGTTGTTGTTTTTTTACTATATTCATACTGTTTACTCCTATTTCTTATCATTGTAATTTAATAAATCACGTTGATATTTTTTGGATACATCCATTAAGTTTTGTTGATATAAAACATAATACTCTTTTAAAGATTGGTCTTTTAAATAAGCAGCGTTTCTATCAAGCACTTCTTTTTCACGTTTCAAATCTTCAATTGGCGCACCAGATTCTTTTTTTGCTTCCGCAACGATTTTAGCGCATTCCATTCTTTTTTCAAAAAGAGCCGCCATTTCTTTATCAATAGCATTAATTTGTAATCTTACTTCATCGAGTTTAGTCATAGCATCCTCCTTTTAATAGATTTGCACTAATAGAATAACGTTTTAAAATATATTTTTAAATATAAATTAAATAATCGCTCAAGAAAACTTAAGCGATTAATGAATTTATTTGTTAAATTGATGGAATTTAACCTTAACTACTTCGTTACGGTTATCGACATCACTTTCAAAGAAAACATCTAGATATTCAGAAGAATGTCCATAAGAAAGATGTTTCTTTTCATCCCATGTTTCGACAATAACATCAACTTCTTTGCCTTCAAATTTCTTAAAGTAACGGTCTTGAAGTTCATTGCCTAAAGTAATAAGTTCTTTAACTCTTTTCTTTTTAACATCTGCAGGAACTTGGTTCTTCATTTTTGCCGCGACAGTTCCAGGGCGTTGAGAATATGGAAAGACGTGTAAGAAATCAAAATCACATTCTTTAATAAATTCTTTTGATTCTTCAAATTCTTCTTCAGTTTCCCCTGGGAAACCAACAATGACGTCTGCGGCTAATGCTGCATCAGGAAGTTCTCTTCTAATCTTTTTGATTTTTTCTAAGAATTCTTCTTTTGTATATTTTCTATTCATTCTCTTTAAAACACTTGCAGAACCAGATTGTAGAGGAATAACAAAGTGCTTTGCAATACGAGGATTTTCTTTAAACATTGTGATTAATTCATCATCAATTTGAGATTCTTCAATAGAAGAAATTCTAAGTCTTACTAATTTTTTGTTATGTTCTAAGATATCTTTAATTAACTGGTTAAAATTATAATTTAAATCTTTAAAATCTTCTCCGTATGAAGCTGTATCAATACCTGTAATAACAATTTCTTTGAAATTATTATTAACAAGTCTATCTACTTCGCAAATAACTTCTTCTGGTTTTCTTGAACGTGAATTACCACGTGTATAAGGAATGACACAGTAAGAGCAAAAATTATTACAGCCATCTTGGACTTTTAAGAAAGCACGAGTGTTTTCTTTATATGCAGAAATAGCAATTTCTTCATATTTTTGATTTCTGTTATCTTTTTCAACAGCATAAACAGTTTCTTTTGTTTCTAAATATTGATTGATTAAAGACTCTACATTACCTCTAGAAGATGTGCCAATAATAATGCTTACCCCAGGAATTTTTGCAATTTCTTTACCTTGTAATTGAGAAGAACAACCCATAACAAAAATAATAGCGTTAGGATATTCCTTAATTGCGTTTCTAATTTTTTGTCTACTCTTTTGATCACTTGTTGCAGTGACTGAACATGTATTAATAACAAAAATATCACACTGATCATCAATTGATTCAGCGTAGCCAAGTTTATCTAATTCTTCAAGAACTGCTTGAGTTTCATATGTATTAACCTTACAGCCTAAAGTTAAGCTCTTATAGTATTTTTGATTAGTCATTTTTTTCTCCTTTTGAGGCAAATTTTTCTTTTCTAGAAAGGCGATTTTGAAATCTCTTTCTCATCTTTTTATATGTCTTCTTAGAGATAAATCCATTGCTATATAAACTAAATACAAAAGTAGGATAAGAAGATGAATAATAAGCATCTACTACATCAGTTAATTTACTCATAATATGATGCATTTCAGGATGCTTAATATATTTATCGTAAAGTGGAATTATTTGGTCTAATCTTCCTTGGTCATTAATGATATAAATGCAAGAAAAATCATTTGAATAAAACGCTGCACTTGTTTTATCTTCTTTAATTAAAACTAAATTTGTAAATTTAGAATCATATACTTTATATCCATAAGTATCGAATACATCAACAAAGGATGTTAAAGGATTCTTTGTTAATTGATTATAAGGATATTCAACTAATTTATCACATTGGTCGTTATAAATAATGTTTAATGGAATAGAAAATAATGGAATATAAATTCTAGCTTTTCCCACACTAAAATATGGAGAATTATTCTTTTCATAACTATCCCATAATTTTTTTCTTAAATATTCATTTTGACTAACTTCAGTAACTTTTAACGAATTGTCATATTCTAAATTAAGAACATCATCGACTAGTTCCTTATTCATCGCGGAACGAATAAGAATGTTACCTTGAATAACTCTAAAAGGATTCCTTTCAGATAAAGGGATATGATAAAAAGAAAGAATTTGAGTATATTTTCCTGCATTCTCACTAAAAAATCTAAAATCTTCAGTAGAAGAATAATTAATTTTTCTACGTTTAATAGTTCTATCTAGCATCTTCTTCACCTCTTTCAAGAATAAAGCTGATCGCGCTTAATGAGAAAATTGCAGCAGTTTCACTTCTTAAAATGCGTTTTCCTAATGATATTGAATGATATCCATTACTAATCGCATAATCTACTTCCTTAGGTGAAAAACCACCTTCAGAGCCTACTAAAACTGCAATAGATTCATTATCTTTAACCTTCATTAAAGATTCATAAAAAGTTTCATCAGTAGAATTTTCATAAGCAATATAAGCATGGTCAAAATGGAATT
This sequence comes from Caryophanales bacterium UBA3210, assembly GCA_002363635.1. Classification (GTDB taxonomy): domain Bacteria; phylum Bacillota_I; class Bacilli_A; order RFN20; family CAG-449; genus UBA3210. The sequence goes on from DEWM01000015.1 coordinate 15,675, forward strand.
TACCAATATCCTTATAATCGATAATCTTTTCAATTACAGGAATCTTATTTCTTTTTGACTGTTCACTTGCTTCAGTTAAAATAGTTCTAAATCTAGTTAATTTCTTTTCAACATCTTCTTTTTTAATTTTTGCAACACATCTTTCAGATTGAACTAAAATAATTTCACTGACACCAAGTTCAGTGGCTTTTTGTAAAACTAAATCTAGTTTATCTCCTTTAGGTAAACAATATAAAAGAGTAACTGGATTTTTAAGTTCGTGGTCTTCGTCAAGTTTATTAACGACTACTACATCAAGAGGATTAAACGCCTTAATTTCACATAAAAATACTTCATCATTAAAACAAGCAGTTACTTGATCACCGACCTGCATTCTCATAACTTTTTCAATGTGACGAATTTGATCTTTATCAAGTTCTAAATGTCCATCAACAATGTTACTAACAAAATATCTTTGCATAAATAAGGCTCCTTTGCCCCTTGAGTATATCATAAGTCAAACAATTTATTAATTGTTTACATAAAAAAGATGTAGGTTTGACCCTACACCTTTAAATGTTTACTTTTGCTGAAAAACAAATTGGTCACCTTCATAAGTTACTTTAATAGTAGTCTTTGGAGGAATCTTTCCACTTACTAAAGCTTTAGCAAGAGGAGTTTCAATTTGACTTTGGATATATCTCTTTAATGGTCTAGCACCATAAACTTTATCAAAGCCTTGTGAGATAATTGTATCCATTGCTTTTTCATCAAGTTCAAGATGTAATTCCATCTTTTCAAGACGTCTTTCAAGTTCATTAATAAACTTGTTAACAATCTTCTTAACAACAGAGTCATCAAGAGAATTAAAGTAAACAATATCATCGATTCTATTTAAGAATTCAGGTTTAAAGTGTGCTTTTAATTCACCTTCTACTAACTTCCTATTTTCAGGAGTATTTCCATCAAGTAAATACTGTGAACCAATATTAGAAGTCATGATAATAATTGTGTTTTTAAAATCAACTACTCGGCCTTGAGAATCAGTAAGTCTACCATCATCAAGAACTTGTAATAAGATATTGAAAACATCAGGGTGAGCTTTTTCAATTTCATCAAGTAAGACGATAGAATAAGGTTTTCTTCTAACAGCTTCTGTTAATTGTCCGCCTTCTTCATATCCTACATATCCTGGAGGGGCACCAAGCAATCTAGAAACACTGAATTTTTCCATATATTCAGACATATCGATACGAATAATTTGTTCTTCGCTATCAAATAAGTTCTGTGCTAAAGATTTAGCAACTTCAGTTTTACCAACCCCTGTAGGACCTAAGAATAAGAATGAACCGATAGGACGATTTTCATCATTAATACCTGCTCTAGATCTAATAATCGCATCAGTAACTCTTTCAAGAGCATCGTCTTGACCAATAACACGTTTACCAAGATTATCTTTTAAAGCAAGTAATTTACTTGATTCACTTTGTTTTAATTTAGAAACTGGAATACCTGTCCATTTTGCAACAACTTCTGCAATATTTTCTTCTTTAACAATTTCATCAAGCATCTTTTCATCTTGAGGATTTTCCTCATTATGTTTAATTAATTCTTCTAAATGAGGAATAACTGAATATTTAAGTCTAGATGCTTCTTCATAATTACCTTTAGAAATTGCAGCATCATAGTCAAGATGTGCCTTCTGTAAATCAGTTTTTGCACTCTTAGCTTCTTGTAATTCTTTCTTTTCTTTCTGCCATTTAGCAGTAAAACTATTTTGTTGTTCTTTTAAATTTGCAAGATTCTTATCAAGTTCTGCAAGTCTCTTCTTAGAAACTTCGCTTTCTTCTTTAGATAAAGAAATTCTTTCAATTTCAAGTTGAGCAATCTTACGATTGATTTCATCAAGTTCAATTGGTAAAGAGTCAATTTGCATTCTAACTGCAGAACATGCTTCATCAATTAAATCGATAGCCTTATCAGGTAAGAATCTATCAGTAATATAACGATTAGAAAGAACTGCTGCACTAACTAATGCTGAGTCAAGAATTTGAACACCATGATGGTTTTCATAAGAATCCTTTAAACCTCTTAAAATAGAAATAGTATCTTCAACTGTTGGTTCACCAACTTGAACTTTCTGCATTCTTCTTTCAAATGCTGGATCTTTTTCAATATATTTACGATATTCATCTAGAGTTGTTGCACCAATACAATGTAAATCACCTCTAGCAAGCATTGGTTTAAGTAAGTTAGCAGCGTCCATTGCACCTTGATTACGTCCTGCACCAATTAATGTGTGGATTTCATCAATAAACATAATGATTTTACCTTCAGATTTAGTAATTTCATTTAATGTCGCTTTTAATCTTTCCTCAAATTCACCTTGATATTTAGCACCTGCAATTAAAGAACCTAAATCAAGTTCATAAATAATTTTATCTTTAAGTGAGAAAGGTACATCACCCTTAAAAATTCTCCATGCTAAACCTTCGACAATTGCAGTTTTACCTACACCAGGTTCACCAATTAAAACAGGGTTATTTTTAGTTTTTCTAGATAAGATTTGGATGACTCTTCTAATTTCTTCATCTCTACCAATAATAGGATCAATCTTACCTTGTGCCACTTCTTTAGTTAAGTCTCTACCATATTTAGTTAAGACTTCATATGTTTCTTCTGGATTTGTAGATGTCACTTTCGAATTACCTCGTATTTCTTTAATCGCTTTTTCAGCGTTTTTCTTATTAAAATTAGGGATATTTAATAATTTATTAATAATAGAATGTTTAGAATCAAATATTGCTAGAATTAAGTGTTCAACTGATATATATGAATCTCCATAACTCTTTCTATAATTATCAGCGTTCTTAATCATATTAGAGACATCTACTGATAAATATAAATTATCCACATTGTTACTCTTAGCTTTAGAAGCAATAAAGCCATCAATAACATCAGTAAATGTTTTTACATTAACGTTGATTTTACCTAAAACATTCTTAAGCATTGAGTCACTAGTATCAAGCATAGCTTTAATAACGTGAGGTACATCAATTTCTGCACTATATGCATCTTTTGCAATCTCACTAGATTTATTAATGATACTAATAACTTTTTCAGTCATGTTATTTTCCATAATACACCACCACCTTTTTTAGCACTCTTTCTCTTTAAGTGCTAATTATATTATAGTTCACTTTTTAGCACTGTCAACTGTTGAGTGCTAATAATTTATATTTTTTTCAATTTTCTTTACGCACGCGTAAGAATATAATGATATATAGGCCGGTTTAGCTTAGTCGGTAGAGCAACTGATTCGTAATCAGTAGGTCACGAGTTCGATTCTCGTAGCTGGCACCAAAATAAAAAAACACCCGATTATCGAAAAAATAACCGGGTTTATTTTTACCAAGTTGCGCCAAAGGGAATGCAAGTTAAAGACATTAATTTAAAACATTGTTTTCCAAATGGAATTCCAATAATTGTGATACATAATATACATCCAACAATTAAATAATATGTAGCACTTTCAATTCCACTAAAAATTAGCCAAATAACATTTGCAATTGGGTGAGCAGCAAAATCTACTTTAATTGTTTTACCAAATGGGAATAAAACAAATCTTGCAACTTTGAATAATTGTAGGCCAAATGGAATACCTACAATTGTAATGCACCATAAAATTCCAAGTACGCAATATCCTAATGCAGTCCATAGACCAACTAGAATAAACCATAAAATATTACCTATTAATTTCATATCTCCTCCAAATCTAAGGTAAATATTAATATAAATAGGCCAAAAATAGTAGCATAAACACCCAAAAAATGTGAAATATTTGCATTTTAATAATAATTCTTTTATTATTAGTATTGCGCGATATGTGCATTTGAGGTGGATATATATGGAAAAACCAATTGTCGCATTAATTTATGACTTTGACAAAACACTTGCAACAAACGATATGCAAGCATTCTCTTTCATTCCTAATTTAGGTATGACTGAAAAAGAATTCTGGGGAGAAACAGCTGAATTCTCTGATAGAACAGGTACTGAATCAGTTCTTGCTTACTTACACACAATGATTAAAGAATGTCAGGAAAGAGGCATCCCTCTAACTAAGACTTATTTAAATTCATTAGGTAAGGATGTTAAATTCTATGAAGGTGTAACTACTTGGTTTAAACGTATTAATGAATATGCAGATTCTATTGGCATTAAAGTAGAACATTACATTATTTCTTCTGGTAACAAGGAAATTATTGAAGGTTCTTCAATCGCTAAAGAATTTAAAGCTGTATATGGATGTGAATTCTTATACAACAGATTTGGAGTAGCATACTATCCAAAGAACATTATTAACTACACTTTAAAAACTCAATACTTATGGAGAATTTCTAAAGGTGTTAAAGATGTCACAGATGATAAATCAGTTAATAGCCGTGTAGTAGATAAACATGTTGAATTCAGAAATATGATTTATCTAGGCGATGGATTAACTGATATCCCATGTATGACAGTTGTTAAAGAAAAAGGTGGTAAAGCTATTGCAGTTTACCAACCAAACAAGAAAGATGTTGTTGAAAAATTACTTGATGACAACCGTGTTAACTACGTTTGTAAATCTGACTTTAGAGCAAACTCAACAATGGAAAAACTTGTTAAGTTAATCTTAGATTCTATTTCAATTACTGAAAAGTTATTAGAAAAAGAAAATAACGCTAACGTATAATATCAAGGCTGATTTATTCAGCCTTTTTTGATTCTTAAAATTTTAATGTTATAATATTTTTAGGTAATTTATGAAAGAATCAAGGAAGAAAAAAATAATTATTATTGGAGGAGGAATATCTGGTTTAACAGCAGGTATTTATGCTTTAGATAACGATTTTGATGTCACTATATACGAGAAACATTATATTCCAGGAGGTCAATGTACTGGATGGACTCGTAAAAACATTGAAATAGATGGATGTGCTCACTGGATTGTTGGTACAAATCCTAAAAGCGATCTTTTCCCTTTATGGAAACATATTGGAGCATTTAACGAAAACACATCTTATTTCCAAACTGAATATTTCTCTAAATTTGATTTTGATGGAAAACTAATTACTCTTTGGAAAGATATTTATAAACTCTACGCTGAACTTGTTAGACTTGCTCCAGAAGATAAGAAAAGAATTAGGCAATTTATTAGATGGATAAAAGCATATCAACATGTAAGAATCCCAGTTAATAAACCTCTTGATAAAATGAATTTATGGGAAATTACTAAATTCGGTTTAGATTTTTTACCTATGCTTTATCCTTATCTAAGAGCAAAACATTTATCTTGCAAAGATTATGCGAAAAAATTTAAAAATAAAAATCTTCAATTCATTTTTGAAAACACATTATCTGAAAACTATAATCTCCATTCATTATTATATGTTTTACAAGCATTAACTATGTCTGATACTGCAGTTATCAAAGGTGGTTCATTACAAGTAGTTAGAAACATCCAAGATAAATACTTATCTCTAGGAGGAAAACTCTACTGTAATAAAGAAGTTAAATCTATCATCATCGAAAACAATGTCGCAAAAGGTGTGGTATTTAAAGATGATACTAAAGAATACGCCGATTACATCATTGGAGCTTGTGATGTCCATCACATCTTATATGATTTACTAGACGATAAATATACTGATTCATATTTCAAGAAAAGATTTGATAACAACACTGTTTACCCATTAAGTACTGGAATTCTTGTTTCATTTAAAGTTACTAAAGACATTTCTTCTTATCCAAAGATGATTGCATTTAAAATTAAACCATTTGAAATAGGAGGAATGCCAGTTCAATTCTTATCAGTTAGAAACCATTCATACACGAAAGAAAATAGTTCTGATCCTACAACTTTAACTGTATTAATTGGTACTAATGAACTAGTCTATACATATTTCAAATCATTTAAGACTAAAAAAGAATATTTAGAAGCCAAAAATGAAGTAGGTAAGAAAGTAGAAAAATATGTTCAAGAATATTTCTCTCTAAATGAAAAAGAATGTGAATTAATTGATATAACTACCCCATTAACATATGAAAGATATACTAATGCATATCATGGTTCTTACCAATCATATATTACTACCGCTAGATCACATGGACTTATGCGAAGCGGAATACTTGGCGGCCTTAAGAACTTCGTATTATCTGGTCAATGGTTAATGCCTCCAGGAGGATTACCAATTGCTTTATTTACTGGTAAACACGCAGTATATAGGTTATGTGGCTTTGAACACAAGAAATTTATAAATAAAGAAAAAGAAGATTAATAAAAGGAGTTAACTAGCAATTATTAACTCCTATTTTTGTAATTTTAAATTATTATTTTGTACCGAAGATTCTATCTCCTGCATCACCTAAACCAGGTAAGATATAACCAACATCATTTAAGTGATCATCTAATGCTGCTAAATAGATATGAACATCTGGATGAGCTTCTTCAACAGCTTTAACCCCTTCAGGAACACCAACTAAGCACATTAAACGGATATTTTTGTATCCTCTCTTCTTAACCGCATTAATTGCAGCGATTGCGCTTCCTCCAGTTGCAAGCATTGGATCAACAATAACTACTAATGGATTATCGACAACTGGTAATTTGAAGTAATATTCATGTGGTTCAAGAGTTTCTTCATCTCTGAACATACCAATATGACCAATTCTAGCAGTTGGAATCATATTTCTAACTCCATCAACCATACCAATACCTGCTCTTAAGATTGGAGCAAGAATAATTTTTTGTGAAAGTTTCTTTTTTGGTAAGACTGCACCAGTAGGTGTTTTAATCTTAACATCTGAATCGAAAGTTTCGACATCTTTGAAAACTTCAAAAGTCATTAAAGAACCAATTTCATCTAAGTTTTCTCTGAATTCTTTTGATTTTGTGTTTTCGTCTCTCATGATAGAAAGCTTAACATCAATTAATGGGTGTTTGACAATAGTTAACATAAATACCTCCTCCTATTGTTTATGTAGATTTTAATTATCATTTTCATCACTTGGCAAGTAGACAAATATACTAGTCTCTTCCATGATTTTCCCGATATCATCATAGTCTAATGGATAACGTAACTGCTCATTAAAGTTCATTAATTTTTTCTTATCATTATAAGCAATGTAATTAATATCTTCTCCTGCAAACTTGTACATGAGAGTTACTCCATCTTCTAGATATTTCTTTGCTTCTTCAATATTCTGTACTCTAATCATAATTTCGACAAAATAAAAACTCCACGAGGGAGTTAATTATTGAATATTAAAGAAGAGAATTCTAAAAGAGCATCATTTCTTGATGATTTAATCATATCAGTGCGTTTAACAATTAATCTCTTCATCTTTTTTCTCCTAGTAAAAAGTATATCACTGATGATAAAAAAAGAAAGAGTAAAGCGCTTACTTTACTCTACAATCATAAATTTTATTTTAATTTTGATAAGTATGAAACAGCTTGTAATGCCGCAACAGAACCTTCACCAACTGATTTTGCTACTTGATAAGGTAATCCAGTAATATCACCCGCTGCATATAAGCCAGGTAAATTAGTTTCTTGTTTTCTATTTACTACAACATGTGCTCCATCAGTAGTAAGTCCTGGAACTAGGCGAGACGCAAAGACTTGTTCTCTTAAGACGAATACTCCGTCTGCACTATATTCTTTTTCACTAGTAACAAGAATAGAAACATCATTTTCTCTTCTAATTTCTAAAGGTCTACCGGAAATTAATTCAACCTTATCGTTTAAATGAACTTCATCCTTGTATGTAGGTAAATAATAGACTTTTTCAGCGACTTCTGAAAGGAAGTTTGCTTCTTCCTCTTCACAAGGAGAATAGCCTACTACAATCGCTGTTTTCCCTTTATATAATGGAGCGTCACATGTGGCACAATACGAAACCCCTCTACCTAAGAATTCTTCTTCACCTTTTAAAGGTTTAGCCATAACTACTCCAGTAGCAAGAATGACTGTAGAAGCTTCATACATTACTTCTTTACCTTGGATAATAAAATAATTACCCATTGCATAAACGCTTTGAACTTTATCTTCTGTAACTTCAATATCTAGGAGGCTTAAATGATTTTGGAAAGCAGAAATAAGTTCTTGGCCAGTAAGTTTACCAACACCTAAATAATTAGAAATTTCTTCAAATTTTCCAACTTTAGAAGAAAGCTTCTTATCGCCAAATAAAATAATATTCTTATTTCTATTTTTCGCGGTGATAGCAGCTTCAAGTCCTGCAGGACCAGTTCCAATAATCGCGATATCAAATCTTTCCATATTTTCGCCTCCTAATTAACTAACTACACGTTAGTTCCTATATTATTATTTAATTAAAAGTTCTTCAACTGCTTTTCTTAATTCGTTTAAGTCTTCAGTAGGTTCAAATCTTCTAACTACATTTCCTTCTTTATCAACTAAGAACTTAGTAAAGTTCCATTTGATATCAGGATTCTTTTTATAATTTCTATCTCTGATTTTCATAAATGCTTTAAACATTGTTGAACCTTTACCAGTAAAGCCTTTAAAGCCTTGTTTTTCCTTTAAGAAAGTAAATAATGGTAAAGCATTTTCTCCATTAACATCACTCTTTTTAAATTGATCAAATTGAGTCTTATATTTTAAAGTACAGAATTCATGAATTTCATCATCGCTTCCTGGTGCTTCACCTAAGAATTGATTACATGGAATATCAATGATTTCTAATCCTTTATCGTGTAAATCTTCATACATCTTTTCAAGTGGTTCATAATGAGGAGTAAAACCGCATCCTGTCGCAGTATTAACAATAACCATTACTTTCCCTTTATATTCTGATAAAGAAAATTCCTCACCATTTCTTTTTGTAAGTTTAAATTCGTAAATATTTGCCATAACAAATCTCTCCTTTGTTATCATTCTAATATTAAACAAAATATTGATTTGTGTGAAAGTCACAAAAAAAGGAGTTAAGACTTCACACAAGATTATCTTCTATATCGTTCAATATCTTTCTCAGAAATTTGGTGTAATATTTACGGAAAATATGCAATGCAACTGCAAATTTTAAGAGAGTGGTAAACATGATAAATAGAAGAATTGTTGAAACTATTAAGGATGCAATTAAACATTATCCAGTTGTTTTACTGACAGGTCCAAGACAAATTGGTAAGTCTACATTACTATATGAGTGGATTAAAGGGGATACTTATTCATATGTTAGTCTAGACGATAAGTTAGAATTGGCTATAGCTAAGTCTGATCCTAAAACTTTTTTATCCATACATAAAGCTCCATTAATCATCGATAAAGCTCAAAAGGCACCAGAATTGTTTCCTGTTATTGAAAAGAATGTTAACGAATCAAGATTGAAACTTGGTAATAAGGAAAGTAATGGAATGT
>DEWM01000111.1 GCA_002363635.1 Caryophanales bacterium UBA3210
AATAATATTTATCTTTTGTTTTTAAGGTGTCCTAGTTAAACCTAATAAGGTTGTACATACGCCTAAACTCCTAAAATGTACAACCTTGTATTTTATTTAAGGAGTGATTTTTATGAGTACTAAAGAAAGATACGAAAAATATGTAAAAGAACATTGCAGCAAATGTAAAAATAAATTGAAATATGATTGCGAAATAAAAATATATAAGCAAGGCGATATTATAGTAACAAAGTGTGATCACTATGAACGAGAAGATTAATTATGCTAATTGCATGAAATATAAGTGTGAGCAATGTAGACATTACAATGAATGTTTTAAAAATAAAAAGACTGAAAATAATCAGTCTAATAAAGTTTTAAAACATCTTCTATTACATATTGTATAGGTAATACATCTTCATTATCTGATTTAATATCAAAAGATGTTATGCAATCTTCTTTATAAACATCTACAGTTATAGTACCGATTTTATTCATAGAAACACCTCCAAGGAGGAATTATAACACTAATAAATTAATAAGTAAATATTTAATCGGAGGGTTAATATGAAAGAAGTAATTTGGAAAAATGGACACGAAGGTGGAACACCTATCTCTGAAGAAATATGGAGTTTTATACAAAAATTATGGCATTTAGGATATATAAAATCAAACCAATGCATTAATGCTGAATTTATGAACAGATATCATCCAGAACTTCTCTTAGAAGAATATAAAAATGGAAAAAGTATAGATGAAATAGGAAAAAACTTTTTAAACGGAGTGGTAAGATGAAATTTAAAATTAATAATAGAGAATGGACCATAACAGAAACATCACAAAGTAGCATAAAGAATATGCAAAACATAAGAAGAGCTAATGAAGAAGAAAATTTAAAAAGCATTGATACTAGATATTATGGAATTACATACACAGATATACAGAAAATATACATAGATGAAGACTTACCGCAAGATAGAAAGAAAGCAACATTAATTCATGAATTAGCACATTGTTATATAGACAGTTTTATAACTCATTGTGATAAATCTTATACAGAGGAAGATGTAGCTGATATAGTATCAAATTCTTATGATATTATTCACGAGATTATAAATAGATATTTTAAGGAGGAAAAATAAATGTTAGAAGGGAAAGTAATTAAAGATTTTAATGACAAGGAAAACAATTTAAAGAAATATACAGTAGGCAAGAAATTCAAGGCTGAGAATAAAAGATATAAAGAATTACAAGCAAAAGGATTTGTAGAAGAAGGCAAAGAGGTAAAAGCCAAAGAAGACAAGTAGGTGTTTTATATGGCTAAATATAACTGGAAACAATTAGAAAAAGATTATATATTAAGCGACTACAGAACAGTAAGTGCTTTTTTAAAGGATAAAGGTATAGATAACAATGCTTATATAAGAAGAGCAACAAAGGGCTGGAAAGAAAAAAAGTCACAACATGACAACAAAAAAGTAACAAAAATAATTGAAAAAGTGACAGAAAAACAATCTGAAAAAGAGGCACAACAAATTGTAGATTTAAAAACAATTGCAAATGATTTAGCACTTAATGTAATAAAAGCTAACAATCAGCTACAAACCTATATTGTTAAAAATAAGAAAAAAACGAAAACAGTTAAATATGATTATAGATCTATGAAACCTAAAGAAGAAAAAACAGAAGAAAATGAAATCATAGAAACAATGGACGGTATAATAGATAGACAAGGATTAAAGATGTTAGCATCTGCATTAAAAGATTTAAACGATATACTAACAGATAAACAAGGAAATAGTGAAAAAGATTTAGACAATGCAAAAGAAATATTAGTAAAAATAAAAGAGGTGGCTAATAATGATAGACGAAGTTGAAATAAGCCACAAACAAGCTGAATATATCAGAGAAGCAAATCATAGATGGAATATAAAAATAGGAGCAACACAATGTGGAAAAACATTTATTGATACTTTAGATATAATTCCAGATAGGATTATCGAAAGGCTAGGTAAACCTGGTCTTGTTTTTATTACTGGAGTGTCAAAGGGAACTATACAAAGAAATGTTATAGAGCCATTGCAAGAGTTATGGGGAAAATTAGTAAGTGATATAGGAAGCGACAATACAGCTATGATGTTTGGACAGAAAGTATATTGTATTGGTGCTGATAATATAGGAATGGTTCGAAGATTTAGAGGACCCAGAATCAAGTACTTATACATTGATGAAATTGTTGATATTAATCAAGAGGTATTTGAATTATTAAAGTCAAGATTAAGTTTTGAATATAGTTGTTGTGACGCAAGTGGAAACCCTCAAAGTAGAACACATTATATAAAAAAATTTCTAGAAAGTAATGCAGATATTTATGTTCAACATTATACGATATTTGATAATCCGTTTCTTCCTAAAAAGTATGTAGAAGAGTTATGCAAAGAATATCAAGGAACAGTATATTACAACAGATACATATTAGGACAATGGTGTAATGCAGAAGGGTTAATATTCCAACAAATAGCAAATGATTATAAACGATATGTAACAAAAGAAATACAGTTTAATTCTTTTATAAGTATAGGAATTGACTGGGGAGGAAATAAATCAAAACACAGTATAACAGCAACAAAAATAAGCAGAGGCTATTCAAAAATACAAGTACTAAAATCTGATACTATGAAAGCAACAGGAACAAATACAAAGCAGATATTTAGATGGATAATAAATTTTATAAAAGAGATACAGGACAAATACGGAACTGTATCTTTTATTTTTTGTGATAGTGCTGAACAAGTTTTAAATAATTCTTTAAATGGAGAATTAAAACAAAATGGCATTGATTTAATAGTTCAAGACAGTTTAAAGATAGAAATAAAAAACAGAATTGAATTATGGAACAGATTACTTAATCTAGATAGTTTATCTTTCATAGATGGACAAACACAAACATTAATAGAAGCATTACAAACAGCACTTTATGATGATAAAGCAAAAGATGATAGATGGATAGATGATGGAGAAACATCAGATATAGATAGTTTAGATAGTTTTAATTATTCAATTGAATATTGGTTTAATGAAATATCTTACTATTTAGGAAAGGTTGCATAAAATGAATGAAGTAGTTTTAAAATATTTAAAAAAACAAGGCTATGACAATGTATCAACTAGCTATTACAAATGGATAGATATATGGGAATCTTGGTGGAGAAATGAAGTAGACTTCCATAAATACCATGATGAAGATGGAACTGAAAGAACGATGTATACTTTAGGAATGGCAAAACGTATGGCAGAAGATTGGGCAAGTATATTGTTTACTGAAAGAGATGAAATAACAACGGAGGCAAATACGCAGAAACAAACAAAGAGAAATAATGAATATTTATCAAAACAATTCAAATTATTAAAAGTATATAAAGATTTACCGACAGCAATAGAAAAAGCAATGGCAACAGGAACAGCAGGAGCAATTATAAGAATAAAACATGCCAAAGTAGATAATCAAGGCAGATTATTTGCAGATAAAAGAACAAAAACAGATATTATTTACGTGTCAGCAAGTCAAATCATTCCATTAAGAGTAGAACATGGAGAAATAATAGATGTAGCAATAGTAAGTGAAAATATCAAAAAAGATAAGAAAGAGTATTATATAGAAATACATAAATTAGATTATAAGAATGAAGAAGAAGTATATACTATTTCGAACACTTATTTAGATGAAGAAGGAAACGAAATCGTAAAAGATAATATAGCAAAAGAATATACAATAAATTCAAATGTGCCATTATTTAGTATTATGAAACCTGCAATAGCTAATCCAATTAACGAAAATTATAATATAATAAACGGATTAGGTTTTAGTGTATATGGAACAGCTATTCCACAACTTCAAGCATGTGATATTACATATCATAACTTTGTAATGGATTTCTATTTAGGTGGTAAGAAAGTATTTTACAACAAAAAGATAGTTAAAACAGAAACAAGAACGGATAAAAATGGAAAAGAAATACAAGTTCCTATATATCCAGATGATCTAACAAAACAACAATGGAAAACTTATGGCGATGAAATGACAAACTTGAAACAAGAACCTGCTATAAAAGAATATAATCCAGAGTTGAGAGTTGAAGAAGACACAGCAGGAATACAATTTGCCTTAAATGTATTCGCTTTTAAAGGCGGATTGGGAACAGGATACTACAAATTTGATAGTGGTAGAGGAAATGTAATAACAGCAACTCAATATGTTGGAGATAGACAAGATTTAATAACAAATGCTAATAAACATCGTAAAAATGTAGATGAATTTATTTCGGGAATAGCAAAAGCTGTTTTATTAATTGGAAGAATACTATTCAAACAAGATGTTACAGAAAATTGTATTGTTAAAGTAACAGATAAAGATGGATTTATGGTTGATACAGAAACAGCCAAAAAAGAATTTAGGCAAGATATAGCACAAGGAATAAGACAAGCTTGGGAATATAGAGTAAAATTCTTTGGAGAAGATGAAAAAACAGCGAAAGCAATGATAGAAAATGAAGAAATAGAAAATATTGAAGAATAGAGGTGTTATAGATGTTAACACCAGACTATTTGAATTTAATAGAATTTAATGATGTTGTAGAGCTATATAATAAGTTAAATATAGATATAATGGCTGACATTATTAAAAGAGTAAGTAGAAGAAATTACATAACCGAAACCACAAAAAATCAATTGAAAGTTTTACTACAGACAAATGGAGAAGAAATATTTAACGAAGCATTAGAAAAAACAGCCATGTTAAATACAGAAGTAACAAAAGAATTGAAACAATTATTTAAAGATGTAGCTAAAGAAGATTTAAACGGTTATAAAGATTTGTATAATTATAAAGATAAGCCGTTTAAATTAAGCGAAACTCAATACAAAATATTAAATCAAGGATTAAAACAAACTAATAAAACATTGAAGAATTTAACTAGTACAATCGCATTTCAAAGTCAACAGGCTTATGTTAATGCTATAGATGAGGCTTATATGAAAGTTGCAACAGGAGCATTTGATTATAATACTGCTATACAAGAAGCGGTAAATCAATTAGCTAAAAAAGGAATAACATTAAAAGATAAAAAAGGTAGAGATGTACAATTAGAAGTTGCTGTAAGAAGAAATATTATGGCAGGAATACAAGAAACAGCAAATAATATAAATAGAGATATAGAAGAATATCTAGGATGTAATGGTTATGAAGTAACAGCTCATACTGGAGCAAGGCCAACACACGCAGAGGAACAAGGAAAACAATTTGCAATTAATCCAAAAGATGCTGCAAAGTATGGTGTTGGTTTATGGTCAGATGTTGAACATTTATGGGAAGAATATAATTGTAGACATAGTTATTTTGGAATAATATTAGGAGTATCAGAACCTCAATATACTAATAAAGAATTAAAACAAATGAAAGAGGCAACAGTCAAATTAAATGGGGAAGAAATACCATATTATGAAGCAACACAAAAACAAAGAGCATTAGAAAATGAAATAAGAAAAGCAAAAAGAAGTGTACAAATATTAGAGAAAGCAAAAGAAGATAATGAAATACAAAAAATTGAATTATCACAACTGAATAAAAAATATATAGAATTTTGTAATAAGACAGGATTAGAAAGAAGTTATAATAGAGTGAAAATTTCAAATTATAATTCGACAAATCTAGTAAAAAGTGATATAATAAGACTACCTAATTATGAAAAAGCTATCATTCCAGAAGAAAAATTCACAAAATATGCTTTAAGTGCTGATAAAAATAAAGCACAGGCTTTTGAACTGGCATTGGGATATAATTTAAACAATTATACTAAATTAATACAAAATATAAGAAACAATATTAATAAATTCAATGCTGTAGAAAAAGATGATCAAGGCTATGGAAAAAGATACGAAATATTAATGACATTAATTGGAGAAAATAAGAAAATAGCTAATGTTAAGACAGCATGGATAGTTGATAATAAAACAAAAGAAACTAGATTAACAAGTGCTTATGTAACATCAAAAAGTTGGAGGGAAAAGAAAAATGAAGATAAAAATGTATGATGTAGTTAAATTAAAAGATGGTAGAGAAGCGACAATAGTCGAAATATATGAACAAGGAAAAGCGTATGAAGCAGATATTTTAATAGATGACTCTGGAGAATATCCTGAATATGAAACAGAAACTATAAAACATGAAGAAATTGAAAAAATAATTAAATAGTTATTAAGTTTTTAATATATAGAGAAGCTGACGAGCTTCTTTTTTTATTGCCTTTTTTCAATTAGGCATAAAAGAAATTGAAGTGGTGGGCATACATCGTTAAAAATAGCAAATATTATCAAATTCAAGGGAAGAAAAACCCGTAGAAAATCGTAGGAGGAGAAATATTATGAAAAGAAGTTTTTTAGAAAATTTATTCAAAGATTTAGATGCTGAGGACAGTGTTAAGAAAAGTATCATTGATAGTATTATGACTGAAAATGGTAATGATGTTAATACTGAAAAAACTAAATTAGAAAGTGTCAAAAATGATTTGAAAGTTAAGGAAGGATTAATCGAAGAATTGAATACAAAAATAAAGGAAGCAGGTTCTGTCGATATAGAACAAATCAAAAAAGAACAATTTGATTTAGGAAAAGCTGAAGGTTCTAAAGAAGTTGAAGAATTTAAGAAAACTAACGCATTAAAAAGCTCTATTAAAGGGGCAAAAGACTTTGATCTAGTTTATAGCAAATTAGACAAAGATAAAATCAAATATGAAAAAAATGATAAAGGAGAATACACAGTAAGTGGCATTGATGAACAAATCAAAGATGTCAAAGAAAAGTATTCTTTTTTGTTTGAAGAAGATGATAATGGTGCTCAAAATACAGATATTAATTTAGGTGGAGAACATTCAAACGGTTCTAGTACACCAGAATTTAATTTTGGATTTACACCAATACATCCAGTAGAAAATCAAAAATAAAAAAAGAAAGAAGGAATGTAAAATGCCAGTAGTAAATTATGCTGAACAATATTCAAGAGCATTAGCTCAAAACTTTCCATATGTATTAAACTTTGGAAAATTATATCAAACACCAAACAATTCAATCTATAAAGTAGTAGATGCAAAAACAATTAAAATCCCAGTAATCGCAACTAAAGGAAGAAAAGATGGAAGCAGAGACTCAATAACAGGTTTTTCAAGAAATGTTGATAATGATTGGGAGGTAAAAGAATTAGCTAACCATAGAGAATGGGATACATTAATACATCCACAAGATGTAAATCAAACTAATATGGTTTTATCAATACAAAATGCAACAAAAGTAATGAACGAAACACAAAAGTTCCCAGAAATGGATGCTTATTGTATTTCAAAAATACATACTGATGCTGTTGCAGAAGGAGTAGCTGACGATAATACAGCTTTAACAGTTAATAACATATTAACTGTATTTGATTCTTATATGGAAGCAATGGATAATGCAAGAGTTCCACAAACAGGTAGAATTTTATATGTAACTCCAGCAGTTAAGACTTTAATTAAAAATGCAAAAGACATAGTAAGAAATGTAAGTGTAGATGGAAATTCTACAATATTAAATAGAAATGTATCAAGAATTGATGAAGTTGAAATAGTATCAGTTCCAGAAGATTTAATGAAGACAGTATATGATTTCACTAATGGTTGGGAAGTTGGAGAAACAGCTAAACAAATAAATATGTTATTAATACATCCAATTGCAGTATTAACACCAGTAAGTTACTCATTCGCTAGCATGGAAACTCCATCAGCACACTCAAAAGGAAAATATTTATACTATGAAGAGTCTTTTGAAGATGTATTTATTTTAAATCAAAGAAAAAATGCTATAAAATTCAATGTAGAACAATAGGAGGAATGAATAATGATAGCTGTAAAAGGAAATAAAGAAGTAAAAATAGTAGATATTCAAAAAGATGAATATCTAAAATTAGGTTATACAATATTAGATGAAAAACTAAAAGTTGTTGCTAAACCGTTTGATAAATCTGAAAATAAAGCAGAAGAATTAGGAAAACAAATTAAAGAATTAGCAAAAGCTAATGAAGAATTAAAAGCTGAAAAAGAAGAATTAGCAAAAGCTAATGAAGAATTAAAAGCTGAAATTGAAAAACAAGAAAAACAAATAAAAGAATTAGAAAAGAAAGCAGCAAAATAGGAGTTGATGATAATGGTATATGTAGATTATGAATATTATTCAAATGACTATTATGGTACATTACCAAAGGACTCTTTTGCTCCACTTGCTTTAAAAGCAAGTAGAGAAATTGATAAAAATGTCAACACTAGATTAACAGAAAATATAATAAATGATTTATCAGAACAAGCACAAGACCAGTTGAAATATACTGCTTGTGCTTTGATTGATTTAATTTCTAAAAAAAGCGAAAGCGATAATAAAAAAATAGACTCAATTTCTATAGATGGTGTAAGTAAGAAGTTTAAGACTATAGCTGAAAAAGAATATAGTCAATCTAAAAGAAACATTTTAAATAATTTACCGATAGAGTTAACATTGTATTTATAGGAGGAATATTATGTCTGATTTTCCGATAAGAGAAATAACAATATATCATAAATCGAATAATCAATGGATTAGGTATGTTAAAGAAGCTAGTTATAGAAATAATTCCATTTTAAATCATAATAAGAATGGTTCTAGTTCAACAGATGACGTTATTGTAAGGATTTTCGATATTGAAGGATATAATTTAGAATGGTTTGTACAAGAAGGAGATTATATTGTAAATAAGAAAGTTACTGATGAAATAGAAGAAAATACACCAGCAACTCAATTAAGCAAAGTGTATGGAAAAGAAAATGTTCATAAAGTAACATCTATAAATAATCTAATTTTTAATGATTCCGATATTGAAGAATTGGAACATATAAAGGTAGGATGTATTTAATGGGACTTATTCTTAAATCTAAACCTGTACAAACTATATATAAAACATTAGGCTTAGAAGAGCAAGGAAAGATGCAACAGTTTGTAGGAAAACAAGTTGCAGACAATTTAAAAAAATATGTTTCTTTTGAAAGTGGAACTCAGGAAAAACAAACACAGTCTATTAGAGGTGGCAAATATGTAGAAATTAATGTACCATATGCTAGATTTCAAGCTGGTGGTAAAGTAATGATTGGAATACATAGTCATAGTCCTTGGGCACACAAGGGCGAAAGAAAGATACTTACAGATAGAAGTTTGAAATATCATGGCGGAGGATTAAGAGGTGCAAATCCGTTCGAAAGAATGAAAGCTGATAAAAAAGATAGTATTTTAAGAGAAGCATCAAAATATGGAATGAGGTTATCAAATGGATAATGAAGATAAAATAACACAAGCCATAAATAAATGGCTATTAAATTATGATAAAATAGAGGAATTTGCAGAAGTTCATACAGAAGAACTTCCAGATGAAACAGAAACTTTAGCTTTACAAAGAACAGGAGTAGAAAGATTACCTCTTAAATATGTTACTGATAAAGGTTGGTATAGACAATATCAATACATTTTATTATTAAAGTTAAATAGTGAAGACGATATACAAAGGATTAAAAATTTAGGGTGGTTGGATGATTTTTGCGATTGGATAGACAAGCAAAATCAATTAAAAAACTATCCTAAAATAGAAAATAAAGAAGTTAAAGAAGTGAGTTGTGCTAATGCAATTACTTATGAAACCGAAGAAAGTGGCGAAATAAGTGTGTATTATTTACAACTCTATTTTAATATAAAGGGAGGAAATTAAGATGGCAGATAACAATTCAGATCCAGTATTAACAGATATAATGGAATATGATGAATTACATTATTTTGGAAATGCTGATAGTTCAGCAATTAATCTAGGAGGAGTTATAACAGAATTAACAGAAAATTCAAATCCTACAGAAAGTGAGAAACAATATATACATCAAAAATCAAAAACAGTTAATGTAACAGGTTTTTCTAATGAATTTCCTATTACAATGGATATGGTAAAAAATGATATAGTATTCGAGGACTTTTATTCAATATTCTATAATAGAGCAACTGGGGCAAGTGCAAAAAGAGATCACTATATTGTAAATACTTGGGAACCTATACAAGATCAAGAAAATACATATAAAGCAAGAAAAATTAAACAAACAGTAGAAATTACTGAATGTAATGGTGCTGCAGGAGAACAAAAACAAATAAGTGGTTCTCTAAAAGGTGGAGATTTCGTATACGGAACATTTAATACAAGTACAAAAACATTTACAGAAAATGCGTAGATTATTAATAATGAGGTAGGTATATTATGGAAAGAAAAGTATTAAAATTTGGTTATGAAGATACTGACCAAAAAATAGAAGTGAATTTATATGGTTTGATATTTGAAATAAATAAAGAAAATATAGTAGAAAAGAATATTAGTATATTAGATAGTAGAGATGAATTAAAAGTAGAAGAAGAAATAAGAAGTTTAGTGGGACAAGATTCAATAGAAAGAATAAATGAACAAAGAGAAAAAGATGGTTATAAAAAGATGACTTTGGATGTTGAAATGGCAGTATTAACTTGTATATATAAAGCTTATATCGAAACAACAACAGGAGATATGATAGATAATATAAATGCAAGTTCAAATAATATGGTAATGAAAGCACAGAATATAGGAAGAAATTATAATAAGAATAGAAATAGATATAAAAGATATAGGAGATATTAATAATGTTAGAATATTATAATAAATTACCTCATTATGTGTATATAAAAAATGAGAGATTTGTTATTAATAGTGATTATCGTATATTTATTAATCTTGAAATGGAAATGCAGGGTAAAAATGAAAAAGAAGCTATAGAAAATGCTTTAATAAGTTTTTACCCTGCTTTTTTTGATATATGTGAAAAAGATTTATTAGATGAAGCTGTAGACCAATTTATATGGTTTTATAAAAGAGGAAAAGAAGACTATAAAAAACAGAACTCAAAAGGAAAAAGAGGAAAGAAAGTAAGTCAAATATACAATTATGAATATGATAGTGATTTGATTTGCGGAGCTTTTTTAATGTATGCTAATATAGATTTACATAAATATTGTCATTGGTGGAGATTTAAAGAAGTATGGGAGTCACTACCAAAAGATTGTGAGTTCGCAAGAATAAAAAGTTATAGAGCTTATGATGGCAAAGATGAAAATCTATTAGAATTAAAGGAATACTACAAATTACCTCCTACAGAAGCAGAAATCAAAGAAGAATTAAGAAAAGATAAAATATACGAAGCATTTAAATAATGTTTTTCTCTCTTAAGTATCAGAAGAAAGAGAGGTAAAATTATGATTGCAGGAAGCTTAATGTATGATACTCAGATAGACACTAAAGGATTTAAAAAAGGACTAAATTCAATAGAGGATCAAACAAGATCTGCAGGAACTACAATAAAAAATATAGTAGCAGGATTAGGAATAACGAAAATAATTTCTAAAGCAATAGATGTAATAAATAGCAGTTTAGATGGTGCTATAGATAGATTAGATACATTAAATAACTTTCCTAAAGTTATGGATAACTTGGGAATAGATTCAAAAGAAAGTTCACAAGCTATACAAGATTTAAGTGATGGTTTAAAAGGATTACCGACAACATTAAATGATGGAGCATTAGCCGTTCAAAGATTTACATCTAAAAATGGAGATGTAAAGAAATCTGTAAGCTTATTTTTGGCGGTAAATAATGCAATATTAGCAGGAGGAGCAGGAACTCAAATACAAGCAAGTGCATTAGAACAATTAAGTCAAGCATATGCAAAAGGAAAGCCAGATATGATGGAGTGGAGAACTATTCAAATGGCTATGCCTGCTCAACTAAAACAAATTGCTAAACATATGCTTGGAAATAAAGATGCACTAGCTAAATATATGAAAAAAGCTGAAGAATATGCTGACAAAAACCCATTATCTTCAACAGGAAAAGAATTACTTGAACAATTTGAAGCAGTAAAAGCGGGTTCTGGAGATATGACAACAGCATTAGGAACTGCTTTAAGAACTGGTGTAATCTCTATGGATGAATTTGTAGATGCTATTACAGCTATGAATACTAATGGCTCTGGAGAGTTTAAAAGTTTTCAAGAACAAGCAAAAAATGCAACTGGAGGAATACAAACTTCTATAACTAATGCTAAAACTGCTGTAACAAGAGGTGTCTCTAAAATAGTAGATGAAATAGATAAATCATTAAAAAACGAAGGCTTTGGAGGTATATCAGGAGTTATTTCCAATATGGGGAAAATAGCAGAAAAAGCATTAAATGGAATAGCTAAGTGGATGGGAAATCTAATACCTACACTAAAAAAAGTTTTTGAATGGTTATCAAAACATCAGCAATTAGTCAAAGCAATACTTGGATTAATCACAAGTGTAGTAGCTAGTATGATAGCATATAAGGTTGCTATTAAAGCAATAAATGCTTTAAACGTTGCTAAAGGAATATGGAATACTGTTTCGGCTTTTATTAGTCTAATTCCAGAAATAAAATCAGCAAAAGACGCAATGACGTTGTTAAATATGGCTACTGGTAAAAATCCATTTGCTTTAGTTGTAGCAGGAATAACAACAATAATAGGATTAACAGCTACATTTGTAGCAGCATGCAGTCAAGTAGATGAAGAATTGAAGAAAACTGTTGAAGAAGCAGATAAACAACAGCAGTCTTGGAAAGATTTGAAAGAGGCTAGAGAAGAAGCATTAAAAACTAACGGAAACGAAATAGCAGTTACACAACAACTAGCAGATGAATTAAGAACGATAACAGATGAAAATGGAAAAGTTAAAGAAGGATATCAAAGTAGAGCAAAATATATTTTAGGCGAACTAAATGAAGCTTTGGGCAAAGAATACAAGATGAATGGGGATGTTATCGAAAACTACAAAGATATAAAAGATAATATCGATAAAGTTATAGCAACTAAAAAAGCAGAAATAGCATTGGAAGCATACAGAGAAGAATATACAAAAGCTCTAACTGGACAAAAAGAAGCTGTTAAAGAATTATTAGAACTAGAAAAACAATTAGAAAAAATAAAAGAAGCAGATGCGAATGGACTTGGAGGAGAAACAGCAAAGCAAGCAGCAATAGAAGCAACAACAAAGAAGATTGAAGAACAAAAAAATATGATTGGGGAATATGGTTATACTATTGAAAAATACGACCAATTAACGGTTGCTTCTACGGAAGGAAGTAAAGAAAAAATAGAGCAAGCTTTGAGTGATTTACAAGTTTCATATAATGCAACTACAGCTAACAATAAAACAGCATTATTACAACAAATAAGTGATCATCAAAAAGCTGTTGATGATATAGGAAAACATTTACAAGAAGCTAAAGATAATAACGATAAATATCAAGAACGAATTTATCAAAGCCAATTAGAAGCAACTGAAAAAGAATTAACAGCATTAAAACAAAAAATGAATGAACAAACACAAGTAGTACAAGATGGAACACTAAAACAAGTAAAATCAGCTAATGAAAATTGGGATAAAGTTGAGATGGCTAATAGGCTTGTTGAAGAAATACATTCAATGCAAGAAACACTAGATAAAGATGATACAAATAGTAATGGAGCAGTTAAAGCTGTTTATAATTTAACAGAAAGAATAGCAACTACCTTTCAAACAAATACACAGAAAGCATATCAATGGGGACAAGATTACTCTAAGAATATGAGTTCAGGTATAAGTTCTGGAATGAGTCTAATAGACACAGCATTAGGAATGGTTACTGGCAAAATAAAATCTATGATGGGCCATTCAGTTCCAAAAGAAGGGCCATTAAAACGAGAATTAACTTGGATGCCAGATATGATGCAAAACTTAGCTAAAGGAATAGAAGCAAATAAATATAAGGTAACAAGAGCTATAGGTGGTTTAACAGCTGATATGCAAAACAAAATGAAAAATGCAGTAAACGTTGAAGTTGGTAATGCAAATGCAAGTGCAACAGTAAAAAGTAATTATATGTATAATTCAATAATTCAACTTAATGCTAAATTTGATGGAGATGTATATATGGATGAACAAAAGACAGGAAGAATATTAGCTCCAGAAGTAAGTAAGGCAATAAAGGTAGGTGGACTAGATTGATAGGATTAGTATATAACAATAAATTTTTTAATATATTAGACAATTATGGGATTTCTAATAGTGTAAAAGATGTAACATTTAACGATATAAAAATAGATTTTACAGGTTATACATTTGAAGACACTCCCATGAAATATCAAGAGGTTCAAATTAAAGATTGTGAAGACATAAACAATCCATCAAATGGAAAAGTATTGTTTTTCGGTTATGTAGATAGTTTTAAATTTGGAAAGATGAAATTAGCAGAAGAAGACAGAGAATTAACAATAACATTATTAAGTCCACGAAAATTAGCTACATTACGTTCTACATCTATAACAGGAACTTATAGCTTAAAAGCTGGAATAATTAAGATATTTGAGCCATTAATTAATGATGGATTTATTATAAGTGAAATAAATGTACCAGATGGACAAATGTTAATGTCTTACATATTACAGCCCATCGAAACAATAATGAACGACATTTGCAACAAGAGAAATCTTGTTTGGACAATAGACGAGAACAAAAATATAAAAGTAAATTCATTAACATATTTGTTTGGACAAAATGAAGCTAAGATAATTAATAATGCGACAGAAGAAGGAAAAAACGGATTTATAGATATATCTCCTGAAATGCAGTCATCAGATTATGCGAATGTCATAAACATAAAAAATGCAAGGTTGATATATCGAGATACAACAACAGTAGTTAATAATGTAGTAAATGAATATGGTGGATTTCCAATATTAACATTACCTAAAACAATAAAACAAGGAGATTCAATAAATTTTAATCATCCTGTAACACTAGGTAAAAAAATAGGAAAACAGATATACCTTGAAAAAGGTGGAGAATATTACGAGCCAATAGTAATGTTAGAATTGAGGTTAAATAATTTTTATTTGTTGATTGCATATAATCCTTACACAGATACGATGTCAACAACAGTAGAAGGAGGAACAGTAACATATTCAGATAATAATGGAGAAGAAGGAACATTAGTATTACAAAGAGATAGTTTCTTTAAAGATGTAATTACAGGAATAAAATGGAATGGAAATAATAATACAATAATTAGTACAGATACAGAAAGTGCATTAAGATATGTGACAATGAAGTTTATGCATTCCGCAGAAATAGAAAAGCTAAAAGGATTAATAAGTCAAACAGGACAAATTGAAAAAAATATTGATGCAAATGAAACTTGGTTTACACTACCTGAATTAACAAATTATGCAAGAAATTTGTTGGTAAAGAATAAAAATATAATTAATAAAATAACTTTGAAGTATGACAAAGACCAATCGTTAAATGTTGGAGATTTGATATCAATAGACTTGCCTCAGTTTTATGTGAATGGAACTTTTGCAGTAACTGAAAAAAGAGTATTGTATGTTAATGAAGATGATATAACATATACTTATATTTTACAAAATTCTGATGTAATAAATTCATATATTGATATATTTAGGCCAGTTAAAAAACAAGAAACAGAAACACAAGAGCATAGTTTAATTATATCTGAATTTACAGAAGAAGAATTAAAAGAAATACATACAATAAAGGAGGTTAGCGATGAAGATTAAAAATGAGTACATATTAGTAAATAATGGTCAAAAACAAGTAAAATTACATAATACAATACTAAATACTTATATAAATAAAATAATTGCTAATCAACTAGATATTGATCCAGATAGTAGACATACGTTATTAATGGGAGAAATATATATCAAGTTTGAAACACCTTTAACGTTTAATAAGGATTCAATATTGCAAGAAAGCGATTTTGATATTAGATTGCATTATTATACTATGAATAATGATATAACTCCGACAAGGATTATTTATAATTATTTTTATAAAATAGATAGTTCTATATACAGTATATATAAAATCAGCACCCAAACTTTTATAACTGATTATTCAGAATATATAGGCAAAAAAATAACAGCTATTGGTTTTGGAGAATTACATCAAAATCAAGGAATAATATATGCATGTGTAGATACATCAACTTATAATTTATATATCGAAAATTCAGAAGAAATTTTTTCGGTGGCAAGAAGAGATATTATAACAACAGATACAATATTTTATAGCAATAGTAATTTAATTAGAGGACCATTACATTTATGTAATGGTCAATTTCATTATGATTCAAATCAATTTATGGATTTTACATATATAGGAATATTAGAAAGCATAGGAGTTGGAGTAACGAAAGCAAAACTGGATAATGAGAAGACATTAATACCATATAATCAACATTTGGATATATCAGAACAGAATAAAATAAAAATTAATGATGAATTTACAATAGATTATGAAGCGGATGGATTATTTCCTGCATTGGATTTATTTCCTGCAGAAGATACATGGCCAGAAAGAATAATTGAAGAACCTATTTATCCAAGTAATGAAATATATCCAGGGGAAGAACAATACATGCTTTCGGTACCATATCAATATTTGCAATTAAAATATAGAGTTTATGAAGTAGACACGATAGAGGGAACATTAAATAAAACCTCTATTTTTTATATTTTAAGTAAAAAAATAGAGCGAAATAAAAAAATAAAGATGGAAATAGAATACGAAAATTAAGGAGGAAAAAAATATGGCTTTATTTCAATGGCAAAATGGACAAGCAGGAGGTACACCACTTTCTGCTGAAAATTTAATGGAAATGCAAAGAATGTTAATAGATACAATATTCCCAATAGGAAGTACATATACAACGCAAGATAATACTAACCCTAATTCCATTTTAGGAGTTGGAACTTGGGAACGTTTTAAGGGGAAAGTGGCATTAGGTTTAGATGAAGATGATGCAGATATGAGTACAATTGGTAGAACAGGTGGAGAAAAAACACATAAATTAACGATCGCAGAAATGCCTAAGCATAATCATACATTTTTAGATAACAATTCTAATACTTACCAAACAATTGCAACTATGGTAGCAGGTGGAAATTATGATGCTTCACAATTAGGTGGTTTAAGGAAGTACGAAAATATATATGTAAATTATAGTGGAAACAGTGAAGCTCATAACAATTTGCAACCATATCAAATTGTAGGTTATATGTGGATTAGAACAGCCTAAAAAGAAGGAGAAAACAATGGAAGAAAAATATATCACAAAAATAATTGAAAATGAGCAAAGTGTTAAATCAGCTCATCACAGAATAGACAAAATCGAAAAGGATGTTGGAGAGATAAGAGAATTAACTATTGCAGTTAAAGAAATTGCAATGGAAACAAAAGCTACAAGAGAAGATGTTAACGACATGAATAGTCGCTTAAAAGTAGTAGAAGAAAAGCCAGCAAAGAACTGGGAAACGATTGTGAAAGCAGTTTTAACTTCAATTGGAAGTGGACTAGCAGGAGCTGGTATAGCTCTAATATTGAAGTAGGAGGTGTATTTATATGAAAAAGAAAAAAATTCAATTAATAATATCACTAATATCATCACTAACAATAATGTTAGCAGTAGCATTAGGTTATAGTTTAACAGGTAAAATTGACAAAGAAAAAGTACATCAAGCAGTAGATACAGTAATAGATACAATAGAAACTTATAATATGACTGACGAAGAAATAAAAGATTTGCCAACAACGAAGATAGAAGAACAAACAGAGAAACAAGAAAAAGCAACAGAACAAGAAGTAGAAAATGAAGGCTTTGAACTTCAAGGCGAGATAGCTTATGAAGGAGATAGAGCAAGAAGTTGGAATGTAATATTAGGAGATTACAAAGGGCTTACATATTTTAGTCAAATTGATAATAGATGGCGTTATAAAATGTATTCAAGTATAGGAGATAATTCGCAAACAATAGGTTCAAGTGGATGTGGACCAACATCTGCAGCAATGATTGTAACAGCTACAAAAGGAGCGATAACACCCGATACAATGTCAAATTTGTTTGTACAATATGGTTATAGAAGTGCAAATCAAGGAACATATTGGTCAGCTTTTAGAGCAGTAGCTGATGAGTTTAATATAGGCTATGAAGAAACAACAAATATACAAAGGGCATTACAATTATTAGATAGTAAAAGATTAGTGGTTGTAAGTTGTGGTAATGGATTATTTACAACAGGTGGACACTTTATAGTTATAGTAGGTAAAGAGGGGAACACATTAAAGATATATGATCCATATTTGTATAGTGGAAAATTTGATACATCAACAAGAAGAGGAAAAGTAACAGTAAGTGGAAATACAGTATATTGTAGTGTTGATAATTTTAAAAATTATGCAAATGCAAAAGGATTTTTCTGTTATGCCCAAGATGGAGAAGTTCCAGAAAACAATATTAAACCAGTAACAACAGATACATATACAAGATATGTCAAAGTTAATACTTCATTAAATGTAAGAAATGCACCTTGGGGAGCAGTAGTAGGAAGTTTAAGTAATGGAACAGCAGTAACAGTATATGAAACAAGTGGGGATTGGAGTAGAACAGACAAAGGTTGGGTAAGTTCAAATTATTTAGTTTCTACAATATACAATAACTATGTTCCAGCAACACAAACATATAGAACAGGAAATTACAGAGTAACAGCTAGTGTTTTAAATGTAAGAACTGGACCTAGTACAAATTACAGAGCTAAAAAGTATTATGAACTAACAGCTAATGCAAGAAATCAAAATAGTAGATTAGGAAATTACTATACTAACGGTTACAAAAGAGGAGTAGTATGTACAGTAACTAAAATAATTGGAAATTGGGGTTATACTCCAAGTGGATGGATTTGTTTAGATTATTGTAGTAAATTATAAAGTAAGAGGTAGATTAGATTAATTTCTAGTCTACCTATTTTTTTAATCATCTAAATTTTGAGTTGATGAAATACAGAAACCATCTTTTGCTAGATATTTATTTCTAAAAGCTTTTTCTTCATCTTTAGTATGTTTTTCTGTATCAAATTGTTCAACTACTTTATTTTCAGATATAAATAATGCATTTAAAATCATTATTTTACCTCCTTTCTTTAAATAATAAATGATTATATAGATCTTTATTAAAAAAGTAAAGTAAACAAGCAAAAATATTTTAAAATCAAGCCATATAAC
>DEWM01000102.1 GCA_002363635.1 Caryophanales bacterium UBA3210
ATAAATGTTACGATTAAGAATTTTTGTGTTAATTACCTATGTTTATATATAAAATAAATATACATTTTCAATTTTATTCTTGTCCCACTTTTGTCTACCTAGTTGAGATATGATTAGAGCAAGGAGACAAAAATTATGGATAATAATCAAAAACTCTTAGATGCCTTAAAGACATTTAAAATATATCACCTAATTAATATGATCTGTGGTCTAATCCTAATTGCATATATTACTATTTTCTCTACATTAACTAGTGTTAATGGGATTGAATGGTTTGATCAATATGGTTGGATGATTTTATTAATTGGATTTGTTTACTGTATAGCATTTGGCATCATCGCCTTCATTGGAACACTTAAAAGAAAGAAATTTGATGGAATCAATCCAAAATTAAGTGAAATGTGGAAACAGACTAAAAAGAAAATCATTTGGGATTTCATTTCAGGAATTACTGGAAGTGGATCTTCTTCAAGTAATGAAGTAGTTCGTGCAGTCAGTGATGTCGCCTCAACTGCTTCAGAAGTTAAATCAACATATCACGAAATCAAATGTCACTTATTATTACTTGGAGGTTTATCTGATGAATATGATAAACTATCTCCAGGTAACGAAGGACAAGAATATAATAAGCTTAAAAGAAGATATATCATTATGAATATCGTAACTGGTATTCTCTTCTTAGTCGCGGTAGCAATTGTTGCGACATTAATTTATAATCAGCCAAATAATCCAGAAGTCTTAATGCGTGCAGCATTATATGGAGGACTTTCCATTATCATTGTTATGATTGTTCCTTATCTTTATTACTGCAACCTCTTATGGTTTATCAATAGATTAATTAAATTAGTAGAAAGCGCAGAATAAAATAAAGGTGTCATTTAAACGATGGCACCTTTTATAATGTATTAAATATTTTTTAATGTATAATCAACTATACTATTTTCTCCATATTCAAAATATGAATGTCTCTCATAAGCACTTTGTGCACTATCTTTTTTTAAATCATAATAATAGTTATCATAAGAACCTAATATATCATTAGTTAATTTATAATATTCTTTTTTTGAGCATTCATATGCTTTTTTGTTATCATGAACTTTTCCATCTAAGTTAGAATTGCTTGAATATTCCTTACAAATTACTTCTGTTTCAACACTTCTTTCATCTGGATCTAAATAAAAATTATATTCTTGACTTACCCAACCAATTAATCCGACATAATTATATACTTCATAATTCTCTACTGAACTATTTTCATAAACATGGATAGTAGGATTAACTTTGTCAACATCTTGTGAACAATAATAATTAACAGTTAAATGTGTATCAGTATAAATAGAATCACCTTTTGAATTTTTATATTCATAAACTCCTAATACTAAACTATCAGAATGTCCCTCAAAAATAGTTTTCTCGTCTTCTTTAATTGAAATTGTATTACAATTCAATTTCTTTGTTGGTTCTACATTATTGCATGAGCATAATGCTAATGCACATAGTACCATACCTAATTTAAAAATTTTTCTCATTTAGTTTTCCTCGTTAGTTTTCTAGAAAAAAGGTTACTAAGAATAAGAGCAATCCACATTCTTTCATAACCATAAATAGTTTACAATTTGTAAAGGTGCAAATCAGTAGTTTTTGTATCAAAAAAGTCCTGACCAATAAAGCCAAGACTTAACTTTTATAATGGAGCGGGTGACGGGAATCGAACCCGCGTAGTCAGCTTGGAAGGCTGAAGCTCTACCATTAAACTACACCCGCAAATGGCGGACCAGACGAGAATCGAACTCGCGATCTTCTCCGTGACAGGGAGACATGTTAACCGCTACACCACTGGTCCAAATTTTATTAATCGTGATGGCGGAGCAAGCGGGACTTGAACTCGCGCGCCGGTTACCCGACCTACGTCCTTAGCAGGGACGCCCCTTCACCAACTTGGGTATTGCTCCGTATCGCTTATTTAATATACCATAAAGAGCATACCTAATCAATTAATTTTTTTGATTTTTTTCAACTAGGGGAATAATTATTTCCCTTGCATTATTTAAGCACACAATACACTGGTTTGTAAATGGATTTTGATTAAAAGGAATAATTATTTTTGAACATTGAGTTTTTTCTTTTATTTTACTTACACAATTTGGATTTAAACAGCATGTTAACTTCTCATTTACCTTTAATAAATCAAAATTTTTCTGTTTAACTCTCTTAGTAAAGATATCATTTAAAGAATTATTTTGTTCGTTCTTTTTTAGCTTTGCTAAAAGATTAACGATTTCTTCTAAATATTTCTCTTCATCAATTTGAATTCTTCCAAGTTTTGATACTAGAGTCAATTGATGTTTTTTAATATTAGAAGGACCAACTTCCACGATTAAAGGAATTAAAGAATTTAGGATACCTTCTTCGTTCTGATAGAAGCCGCCTTCACCTTTAATAATAGTATTTGAGATGTTATTTTTATTAAGTGTTTCTTGGATTTCTAAAGCTTGTTTTGAGACACCTTCTTCGTTGTATTTTATCTTTAAAATAGCAACCTCATTTAAGCAGTCAACTTGAGTAATATTTTTAGTAATTACATCAAGGTTATTTTTTAGATCAAAATAGTTTCCAGAGATATAAAATTTATCATCATATTTTTCTAATGAGATAGTTAAAAATAAATATGTTTTATCTTGGATATCAAAATATAAATTATATGTTTCGTTATCTTCTAAAACTTTACCAGCATATCCTTCTACTAAGAATTCTTCTCTTAAAAGATTCTCAGTTCTTTTAAGTAAATCCATGATAACGTTACGCGCAATAATTTCTTTTTCATACATACCTAAGAAATTAAATTCATTCATATTTATGTATAAGGTATTTAATTTATTTAAGTTAATTAAATCTTCTTTAGTAAAATCTAAAGTTTTGGAATATGAAAAAGAGAGCGTTAAAAAGCTTTTCATAAATTTAATGTATTGATAAGTAGTTTCTTCTAAATACATAATTTTAATTATTCTTCTCCTTTTAATTAATTTTGTACATAATTATGTTATAATTCTACCGTGAGGTAAAAA
>DEWM01000110.1:0-4881 GCA_002363635.1 Caryophanales bacterium UBA3210
GTTCTCCTCTTAAATATTTAGCAGCATTTTCACCTGCTTTTTTACCTTCCTTAGTAACAAAGTCAACTAAGTCATGGACATGTAAAGAGTTACCACATGAGAAGATACCTGGAACTGATGTTTGTAATGATTCATCGACAACTGGGCCTCTTGTTGCAGGATGTAATTTAACACCTAAATCAACAAGTAATGGGTTATATGGTCTTAAGCCTACTGAAAGAAGTAATGTATCACATTCAAATTCTTTTTCAGTACCTTCAATATAATTAAATTTAGAATCTACTTCTGAAATGATAATCTTTTCTACTCTATTCTTACCAACAATTTGTTTAACTGTATGTGATAAATATAGAGGGATATCATAATCTTTTAAACACTGAACAATGTTTCTATTTAAACCATTTGAATAAGGCATAAGTTCTGCAACGCCTAAAACTTTAGCGCCTTCTAAAGTCATACGACGTGCCATAATTAAGCCAATATCACCAGAACCTAAGATAAAGACTCTCTTACCTGCTAAATAACCATCAATATTTAAATATTTCTGTGCTAAACCTGCAGTTAAGACACCTGATGGTCTATCTCCTGGAATACCAATAGCACCTGCTGTATTTTCTCCACATCCAGTTGCGCAGATAATAGCTTTAGCTTTAACTACTTGGTAACCTTCTTTTTCTGAAGATAATTCTAATGTCTTATCTTCATGAATTTTTAAAACCATTGTATCTAATTTAATATCAATAGGTCTTTCTTGAGCCATACGTGCGAATCTAGCAGCATATTCAGGGCCAGTTAATTCTTCTTTAAATGTAGTTAAACCGAAACCATTATGGATACATTGAAGTAAGATACCACCTAAATGTTTTTCTTTTTCTACAATAAGAATATCTTTAACGCCGTTATCGTAAGCACTAACTGCAGCAGCAAGTCCTCCAGAACCGCCACCAACAACTACTAAATCATATTCTCTCATATTATTTTCCCTCCTTATTGAGGTTTTCTTTTAAGATGTATGAACCAGTCTTACCATACATAACATCCATAACATTTTCATTTAATTCACGAGCAAGAATCTTTCCAACTTCAACTTGGCAGAAGCCACCTTGGCATTTACCCATACCAGGTCTTACTCTTCTCTTAACACCTTTGATAGTTCTTGCACCACAATTTCTATGGATACAATCAATGATTTCACCTTCAGAAACTGTTTCACATCTACAAACAATCTTACCAAGTTTTGGATTTTCTTTTACTAAAGCAACTTTAGTATCTAAATCCTTTTCTTTTAATCTAATAGTAGGTCTTCTAGTAGGATTATAATCTTTCTTTTCAACTTTATCTTCAATCATATCTACTACCATTCTAGCAATAGCAGGTGAAGAAGCTAAACCAGGAGACTGAATACCTGCAACGTTAATAAAGTGAGGTGTAGTTTCTTCAATGATAAAGTCCATACCTTTACCATTTAAGTCTTCAGCGTACGCTCTATCTCCAGCAAAAGTTCTAATTTGTTCTCTGTAGTTAATTGAATCAAATAATCTACGTGCTTGTTCTTTTACATTCTTAATAGTTTCTGCATCAGTAGAAACATCTTCTCTATCATCAACGAATTCTGCTGAAGGGCCGATTAAATAATTATGATGAGTTGTAGGTGAAATTAATACACCTTTACCTTTTGATGAAGGAACATTAAATAAAGTATGTCTACAATATGAATTATCGAAATGATCTAAAACCATATATTCACCTTTTCTAGGTTTAATTCTAAAGAATGGTTCATTTACCATATCGTTAATTTCATCAGCATGAGTACCTGCTGCATTGATAACATATTTAGTTTCGTATTCTTTATCTTGTGTAGTAACTACAAAATGATCACCAACACGTTTAATTGATTTAACAGTTTGGTTTAAGAATAATTCAACGCCATTATCCATAGCATTTTCAAATCCTGCAACAGTTAATTCAAATGGGTTAACAATGCCTGCTGTAGGGCATAATAAACCTTGCTTAACTTGATCAGTAATATTAGGTTCAATTTCTTTTAATTCATCATGATTTAAAATCTTATAAGGAACACCATTTGCTTCACTTCTCTTAGCAAGGTCTTTAAGAACTTCAACTTCTTCATCAGTATTTGCTAAAGTAATAGATCCAATACGTTCAAATTGAACATCTAATTCACGAGCAATATCATCAAACATTGCGTTGCCTTCAACATTTAATTTTGCCTTTAATGTTCCAGGCTTAGGATCATATCCTGAGTGAACAATTGCAGAGTTTGCAGAAGAAGTTTCTTCACCGACATCATCTTCTTTTTCAAGAACGACAGTTTTTAAAGTATATCTACTTAATCTTCTCGCGATCATTGAACCAATGACTCCGCCACCAATAATTAATACATCATACATATTATTTCTCTCCTATCTCTTATATTCTAATATAAGAAAAGTCCAGTTTAAAGATATAATTTGAAAGCCCTTACACATTTTTTAGCAATTAATTAACAAAGTAAAATAATTTTAAAATTTTATATCAAAAAAAGTGTTTTTAATACTTCAATGCTTTGTTTAATAATATTTCAAGATTACTGCAAACCTCTATAAAACTATAGCCATTTGCATAATCATAATTACTAACGTATTTATTCCAAAAATCATTCATAGTTTTAGATTTTTTTATTTCATCTATGACGTTATGATAATTATTTAATTTATTAATACTGTCGCGATGTTCAAACGTTTTTATTATCGCTTTTTTTAGTAAATTATAATCCATTTTATCTTTGTAGTTAATTGACAAAATATTTACATCATAAAAGTCTCTAGGTCTAGTGTTTAAAACAGATCTAGAAATAATAGATTCAATTTTTTCGGCTAAGATAGTATATATACTGTAAGACATGACATTAATTTTTCTATCTTCTAATAACAATTTATATTCATATTTTATAGCACTAGGAACAATTATATCTCCTGTTGTAATATCAATTTTTAAAATTACTGATAATGGATTAAAATCTGCATTCAGCGTTACTCGATACCCTTTATATGTATCGTTTTCTCTAATTTCTTGAATATTATTAAATTTAAAAACAAAATTATCATTTAAATCTATTTTACATATATCTTCTAAAATCCTTCTTATTGATTCTTCGTTAACAGGGAAATGGCAAATTGTCGTATCCATATCCATAGTTGTTCTTGAACCAATACCAATCAAAGAAGAAATCAGTAATCCACCTTTTAAAATAAAGTTTTTATTATATTTTGAAATAGACATCCTTTCTAAAAATCTTTCCAAAACATAATTTTGAAGAACTTGTTGAGGAGATATATTCTTTTCTATTGAGATACGCTTGATATCTGATTTTAATTTCATTGAATTCACTATAATAAAACCTCCATGTATGCTTTCACTCTATTTTCCACATTAAATTTTTTAGCATAATCCATAAGCAGTTCTAATTGTTTATTAGAGTCAATTGCATATGATTTAAACGCAGAAGTAATAATTTGAATATCAACATTATTCTTCGATTGTAAGATTTCACATAAAGATCTTTCTTTGCAATAAGCCCATACTTTATTTCCATACGGAGTCTTTATTTGTATTAATCCATCCTTGTAATATTTATCATTTATATTTTTACAATTTATTCCTCTTTTCTTTGGATTTGATAGATTATATGTTTGAGGGAATGACATATCTAATTTTTCAGGTGTACGATCACTTAATCCATTTAGATATAAAGAAGTATTCAATGAATAAATTCCTTTTTTAAAACGTATTTGTTCATTTAGAAAATTATCATCTAAATATTCAGGCATAATATATACGCCTCTTGAACTTTTTACTAATCTACCTTTTTTTACTAAATATAAAATAGAACCTCTTTTTATATTCAAATTAGTAGCAGCCAAAGTAGTAATTACACCATTATTAGCTTCTGCTATTCTTAATAAGGCTGATTTTGTATTCATAATCTATCACCTCCTCATTTTACTTTCTTGCTTAAATTATAATATTTTTTAAGCATAAAAGTCAAATATTTAAAATCCATAAAAAAAGAATGCAAACCTTAATTAGGTTTTAAGCATTCACAGTTTCAATCATAATAGATTTAATATATTCTTCTTTAGTTTTGGAAAAATCTTTATTTGCACATAGAAATGCTAAAGCAATCTTAATCATTTCTTCATAAGCAATTTCACTCATTGCTTTAACACTAAAAACTAATTCTTGAATAAAGCTTTTAGTTTTTTCACTTGATAAAAGTTCTGGTAAATAATTATTAACCATATCCCTAGTTACAGATGGATTAATAAATTTATGTAATAATTCATATTCTTTCTCATCACAAACTAGGTCACATCCTACAACACTCATAATATAAATAAAATAAGCTTTAGAAGGATCAAACTTCATATTTTCAGATAGTTTGCTTAAAGAAGCCTTTAATGAATATAAACAAGTTTGTTGTTCATCCATTAATTCTTCAATAGATTTAGAAAGATAATCTTTTACAATTTCTAAATAATTCATTATGCGTTAATAGCGGAAATTACATTAATTGCAGAGAAAGCAATTGCAAAAGCAAGCAATACAAAAGCAGAAATGTACATAATCTTTCCATAGAAATTAGTTTTCTTTTCTAACTGGAAAATTAATGATTCATCTTGACAAGAAGCCTTTTGAGCATCAGTTAATTTCTTATTAAATACAAAATATAAAATTAATAAGGTGATAAACGCAACAAGTGATGCTGCAGTAAAACCTAATAAAATATAACGTGCAATATCCATCTTTCTCCCTCCAAAAATTTAAATGAATATATCGATTTTTATAATACTCTACAATTGTTTAGTCTTCAATAAATTA
>DEWM01000110.1:4978-8907 GCA_002363635.1 Caryophanales bacterium UBA3210
CTTTTTCACCCTTTTCTTGAAGCATAGTAAGCCACTCTTTAAGAGTTTCACGAGTCTTAGGTGCCATAGAAGCATATTTATCTGCTCTATTAAAATAATCTAAAGGATCAGAATCTTTATAAGCTTTACCAGCATAAATTCTAGAAGCTGCTATTCTATCTGCAAAAGATTCTTTTAAATATCTTAAAGGCATTTCAACAGGTTCATAAACATGAGTAAGAGGATTAATATCACTCCAATATTCATAATGATGTTTATTTCTACCTTTATGATGAAGCCATGCTTTAGAAAAACCAAGAACCTCTCTAGATTTAGCATTCGGAGAACGATTACCCTGATAATATTTAGCACCTTCCCAAAATTCAGTAAATCCATATTTACTTAAATCATGGAATAAGCCTTGAAAACCAATTCCAAGTTTAAAACAATAATGGATAACTTTATGACGATGTCTAGTAATAGTAATAAAGTGTTTAAATGGATGCATAATTATTCAGCTTTCTTATCATCAGATTTAATCATAGAAGCATCAATTATAGGTGTTTCAGTAGTTTCAGGTTTAGTAGCAAGTTTTTTAATAGGAAGTCTACCCATATATTTATCAATAATAGCCTCTGCTACCTTTATTCCATCAAGCGCAGAAGAAGTAATGCCTCCGCCATGAGAAGAGCCTTCTCCTGAAGGATAAATGCCTCTAATTGAAGAATCAAAAGTATCTGGATCTCTAATAATCTTAATAGGTGAAGATGATCTAGTTTCTACCCCAGTCATAACCGCATCATCATTATCAAATAGTGAGAAACGTCTACTAAAGACATTTAAAGCTTCCTTTAAAGATTCAGAAACAAACTTAGGAAAAATTTTATTAAAATCTGCAAAATAGAAACCAGGTTTATAAGAAGGTTTTATCTTGCCTAAACCATCAGTAACCTTATTATTTAAGAAATCACCTACTCTTTGAACAGGAGCATAGTAAGGATAAGTAGGATTAAACGCTAATCTTTCTAAAGATTCCTGGAAATACATTCCGTCTAGCGGAGAATTAACATAATAATCTTCTTTCTTAATACCTACTAATATAGCAGAGTTACAGTTAATTCCATCACGAGCATGGTTGGAAAAACCATTAGTAACAACAGTATTAGGTGAAGTAGAAGTATTAGCAACTTCTCCTCCAGGACACATACAGAAAGAATAAACCCCTCTATCTAAGCTTCTAAATTGAGCGCTAATTTGATAATCAGCACTTCCAAGTTTAGGATTAGAAGAATAATCACCATATTGAATCTTATTAAGATCTTCTTGAAGGTGTTCAATTCTTACACCAACAGAAAAATCTTTAGCTTCCATCTTAAGATTTTGTTCATATAAATTAACGAATGTGTCTCTTGCAGAATGACCAATAGCAAGAATGACATCATCAGTTTCAATTACACATTTATTATTTTCTTTATCAATATAAGTAATAGATTTAACTTTACCTTTTTCTTCAGTAAATGATACATAAGTAGATTCCCACATAAAAGTACCACCTAAAGAGATGATTTCTTTTCTAATAGAACGAACTACACCAGGAAGTAAATCACTACCAATATGAGGTTTAGCGTCATAATAAATTTCTTTTGGAGCACCATGGTTAATAAATTCATTTAAGATAAATCTAACACGTCTATCATTAACGCGAGTAAATAATTTACCATCAGAGAAAGTACCCGCTCCCCCTTCACCAAAACACATATTAGAATTTTCATTAACTACTCTAGTTCTAATGAATTCTTCAATATCTTTTTGTCTATCTTCAACCTTCTTACCTCTTTCAATAATAATAGGTTTAGCGCCAGCTCTCGCTAAAATTAATGCTGCAAACATTCCAGCAGGACCAAAGCCAACAACTACTGGACGCTTTTCAGGTTTAATCTCATCAATATGAATAGTTTCAACTAAATCACTTAATTTAACATTCTTGTTATCAAGGATATTCTTTTTATCTGATAATAAACTAACAAGAACTGTATAAGTATATAAAATATGAGACTTGTTTCTTGCATCAAGTGCTCTTTTAACTACTTTATAAGATCCAATCTTGCCTTGATCAATTTTTAACATCTTGGCAATTTTAATAGGTAATAATGATTCATCATCATTAATATCTAAATACACGTTACTAACTAATATTTCCATAACAAATCCTTTTTAAACTTATAATAAGTTTATACCAAAATTATAGTTTAATTAATTATCAAATACAATAAAACGCCATTTAGACTATATATGTAAAAATTTGCAAAAATATTTAGCAAAGCTATTGACAGAGTGCTAAAAAGAATTATAATGTAATTAGCAAACACGAATAGTGAGTGCTAAATGATATAGATTAGTAATTATTAGAAGTAGACGATTTAATAATTACCAGCCAAATCTAAATCAAAAAAACATAAATGTATGCTCCCCTAAACAAGAAAAAGATGTAGCCAGCCACTACATCTTTTCTAATTATATAACTCTAACAATAACGTCTCTATGTAAGCGTTTATATAAATATGCACTTAATGCTGCTCCACCAAGTGGACCAACAAAGAAAACAAAGACTTGGGATAAAGCTTCAAGATCATGATTAAATATTGCAGTACCTAAGCTAGTAGCAAGAGATCTAGCAGGATTAAGAGAACATCCTGTTAAATTAATACCAACTAATACTAAAAAGAAAATTGTTGCACCTACGATTAATGAAGAATAATTCTTTAATCGAGTTTTAGTATTACCAATACTTAATACAATATATATAAATAAGAATGTTAAGAAGAATTCTACAAGTAATGATTCGACAACTGTTTCAGTAGTTAAACCTGCTTTATGATTAATTACATATGTACAAGCATCCCCTGCTAAATCAAAATTAAAGAATTTAGCAAGACCAAATATTGCTAGTGCACCAGTAAATGTACCAAGAATCTGGCAGCCAACATAAGCACTGAAAGCTTTAAGAGACATTTTTTCATTAATTAATGATGCTAAAGATACTGCTGGATTAAGATGTGCTCCAGATATTTTGCCAAAAAGATAAGATAGACCCGCAACTACTAAACCAAATACTAATGAGATACCAATAACGTTGTTACCTCCATCAATACATGCGTATCCACAAGCAATAAAGACTAATATAAATGAGCCGAAATATTCAGCAATCGATTTTTTAAATAATTCCATAATACGTACTCTCCTAAATGCGTACCTCGAAATACTATCACTATATAAAATAATAAATTATAAAAAAACGCTTACAGATATAATAACTAATTAAAAATGATATTAATAATAAAATAACTATCAAAAAAGGAGACTAGATTTCTCTAATCTCCCAAGGGGGAAGTAAATAATATTATTTTTCTTCGACTACTTCATGGAACTTCTGGAGTTTATTCCATCTATCCTGAGCGTATTTTTCACACTTTGTAAGTAATTCTTCACAATGTTCTGGGTTTACCTTTGGTAATTGTGAATAACGTGTTTCACAAAGTAAGAAGTCTCTAAACTTGCTCCAATCTGGTGTTGGGCAATCGATTGTTAAAGGATCTTTGCCTTCAGCTTTGAGTCTTGGATCGTATCTGAAGATTGGGAAGTAACCACATTCAACAGCTTTCTTTTCTGTTAATTGAGCATTTGCCATACCGCCTTTAATACCATGGTTAACACATGGAGCGTAACAAATGATTAATGAAGGTCCGTTGTATGATTCAGCTTCTTTTAATGCTTTAATTGCCTGGAGTTTATTTCCACCCATTGCAACTTGAGCAACATAGACATGGCCATAAGTCATAGCGATTAATGCTAAGAACTTCTTAGCAGTCTTCTTACCTGAAGCTGTGAACTTAGCAATAGAACCAGTTTGTGATGACTTAGATGATTGTCCACCTGTATTTGAGTAAACT
>DEWM01000031.1 GCA_002363635.1 Caryophanales bacterium UBA3210
TGGCATCCAGGATGGGTTATTTTCTTTAGTATTCCTCTTTATTACTTAATTATTGAAATAGTTTTACTTATTAAAAGAAGATCATCTGGAAATAAAACAAAAAAAGATTAAAAATAATTTATAAAAGCAAAAATTAATACCTCTATAAGAGGTATTTTTTTATAATTTTATTTTTTTATTATTTTTTATTTACATTTGTAGATTTTGTTTTATAATCAAAATCGCGAAGGGGAAAAATTATATGAAAAATAATAAAATCTTTAGAGACTTACTCGTAGAGACATTAGAAGAAAGTAATTTCGTTTTGACAGGTATTCCATTTGATGAAAATGCATCAGTTGGTAAAGGCGCTTCTAAATGTCCAGACACATTTAGAGAACTAACTGGTGAAGTACCTCCATATACAAAAG
Source organism: Caryophanales bacterium UBA3210 (assembly GCA_002363635.1). Taxonomy (GTDB): domain Bacteria; phylum Bacillota_I; class Bacilli_A; order RFN20; family CAG-449; genus UBA3210. The sequence goes on from DEWM01000031.1 coordinate 411, forward strand.
ATGGAGAAGATATTACAGGTGCTAGAATCTTTGACAATGGTAACATTGTTAAAAAGCAAGGAGAAGACTGTGAATCATATTTCGCTCGTATACAAAAAGAATGTTTAAAGATGCTTGAAACTGGTAAATTTAACTTCTTCTTAGGTGGAGATCATTCAGTGGCAATTCCTACAGAAAGAGCATTCTATGAATATTGCAAAAAGGTTAATAAGATTCCTGCAATTATCCATATCGACGCTCATCCAGATATCTGTGATTTCTACGATGGCAGCAAATATTCACACGCCTGCCCAATTAAAAGAGCAATTGATTATGGTTATAAAACAAGTGACATTGTCTTAATTGGTATGAGAGGCTATGAAGGACAAGAAGTTGTCTATTTCAAACAACATCCTGAAATTAAAGTTTTCAACTCATCTTTCATTAATGAAAATGGTGTTGAAGATGTTATTAAATATTTAAATGAAAAATATGATGATAGATATTTAGTTTATTTATCATATGATATTGACGCAAATGACCCTGCTTATGCACCTGGTACAGGTACTCCAGAAGCATTTGGCTTAGATTCAAAAGATGTCTTAAAGATTATCTTAAGCATTTTAAAGAATCAACCAGTTGGGGCAATGGATATGGTAGAAATTTCTCCTACTCTTGATATCAACGATGTAACAACTTGGTTAGGTATTAAAACATTATATGAACAATTAAAAGTCTTATTAGATAAAGGAGTCTTAAAGTAAATGATTAAACACACAATGCTTGATTGCTATGGAGCAAATCAGAATCAATTAAATGACATGATGGGTATTAATGACTTATTAAATAAGTTAGTTTTTAACCTCAAATTAAATCCAGTCTGCCCTCCTCAATTAATTCCATACTACTATGGCAAAGTTAAAGAAGACATTGGTATATCAGCATTCATTCTTTTAGAAGGTGGACATATTACTATCCATACTTTCCCATTAAGAGAATGTTATTTCGTTGATGTATATACTCCAACAGATTTAGATGCTAAAGGTGTTCATGATTTCTTAATGAAAGAATTACCATTCGATGATTCTAAGTCATTCCAGAATACAAAAGATAGAACACTTGATGTTAATGAAGAATTACCATATGATCCACAAGTTGACTTTGGACCACACTTAATGATGAAGATTAAACCAACATTAACTCCATCAATGGAAGACTTCTTTGATTTCTTAGAAAACATTGTTGCAAAGATTAATATGGATCCTATTACTAGACCATATGTTATTAAGTCATCACCAAAGAAAGCAAAATACTTAAGTGCACTTATTGTTATTGCTCAATCACATATCTCATTACATTATGACTATAAACAAAAAGTCATTATGGCAGATATCTTCTCATGTGCACCATTTGATTATTCAGAAGTTTCAAATTTATACGCTCCACTTGGTAAAGTTGAATCATTACAGATTACTGCAAGAGGAACTAAGCACATCTATAAAGTTAAATCATCTATTAATAAAGATACTCTTAAAGCATCTACTAGATGGCAAAAAGCTATTAAAAATAAGTAAGAATATAAAAACCATCCTCACGCGAGAATGGTTTTTTTGATACTAATTTAAATCATCATCAGATGGTTTTTCTGTAAAGTCTACATCAATGACATCTTTATTGCTTGAATGAGGTGGATTATTTGAGAAAGCATCCTTTGCTTTCTTAATATTTCTATGTAATGTAAAGAGATATAATCCATCAAATAATGCATTTACTAAGAATGAAACACCGATGAAGTAACCAATGATTTCTACATTATTTCTTAAGACCATTAATGTGATACCAAGAACAATGAGAACTACTCCATAAATGACTGATACTGTTAGTTCTGTAGTATTTCTACCTCCAACAAAGATGGAGAAGAGAGTTTGATAAATTCCTCTTACTAGTAAGTAAATACCAATTAATACTGGGAAGAGAGATACAAACCAAGAATTGAATGCGCAGAGTAATATACCCATTACAATTAAGAAGGTGTCTAAACCAATTTGGAATGGTAGAGAGAATCCTCTAGTTAGTATGACTACTATGTCAATTACTCCAAGAGCAATAATTACCGCGCCGAGTGTGTATACAATTACATTTTGACTATCTCTAGGCCAGATTAGAAAAGTTAAACCTAAGAGAAGTTCAAGAACGATTTCAATTATGGAATCCTTTGTTTTATTTTTGATAACTTTATTCATTTTCTTAACTCCTAATTCACTTTAGTTTAGTTGTAAAATTTAATAATTTCAAGGAATGTAAATATTTATTTATAAATATTATCCTAATTTAAACAAAAAGTTGAAATATGGATGGAATATTTGAATTTTAAGCAACAATTATTCTTCTGGAATTGAGACAAAAAAGATTTTATCTCCTACTTTAAAGTAGGAGTATTGTTAATAAAATAATTCTCCATTAGAATATTAAATGAGGAGATTTTTATTTATGCTAAAAAGAATCTATTTAAACGAAGGATGGCAATATTCTGAAACTGTGGAAAACCCTACTTTTAAAACTGTTGATATTCCACATACTAATAAGGAAATTCCATTCAATTATTTTGATGAAACAATCTATCAATTTGTCTCATTATACAGAAAAGAAATACTTATTGATAAAAAACAAGAAGGCAAACATTTATTCTTAACTTTTGAAGGTGTCGCTCACGAAGCAAAAGTCTATGTTAATAATGTTTTACTTATTGATCATTTAGGCGGTTACGATGCTTTTAAAGTGGATTTAAAAGATAAAGTTGAATATGGAAAAGTAAACGTAATTGATGTTGTCGTTGACTCTAGAGAAAACTTAAACATCCCACCATTTGGTAAAGTAGTCGACTACTTAACTTATGGCGGTATTTATCGTGATGTCTATATCGATGTTCAAAATGAAGAATATATTAAAGATGTCTTTGTTAAAACAAAAGCAGTAAACGAAGATTTCTTAGTAGATTTTGAAATTGATGCTCCAAAAGATAACAAAGTTGAAATTGAAATTAAAGATCAAAACAATGTTTTAGTTTTCAAAGAAGAATGTATCTTAAAAGATTTAAAAACTATTACTATTTTAAAACCACATGTTTGGGAT
>DEWM01000025.1 GCA_002363635.1 Caryophanales bacterium UBA3210
TTGTTTGCGGTCTATATTCCATTGGCTGTATTTGAATTGATATATTATCAGATTTTAACGATGCTATTTTAAATTGTTTTACTCTCTTAATTATATTAAATACTGGTTTAGGTAATCCTTCTGCTACTACATTTCTCCATTGGTCTCCTGTTGCAAAGGCTATATTAGTATCAATTACATCATAGTAATTTTTATCAGCACCTAAAAGTGAGTTATTATATTTTTTTCCAGCTTCATACAATTCCCAATCTTTTGTTATTTCTGCCATTAACTATCTCTCCTTTTTGAAGCTATTGTGTAATCATATCCCATTAAGTCATTAAATGCTTTTTGTATCTTTTTTTGTTTATCTTTTTCCTCTTTTGTTAGCTTCACTTTTGGTTTTTTTTCTTCTTTCTTAGGTTTTAATATGATATATGTTTCAAATGCTACAACACATATTAATATTCCTAGTATTATTCCTAATATCATTTCTAACCTCCATAATTTATATAAGAACGTGTTGTGTGTCTTCCTGCTATTCCAAGGATTCCTTCTTTTCTTCTTGATCTTATACTTTCTTCATAATCAAGCTCTTCTTGACTCTTTATTTTTGTTGCTTTTGTCCTTTCTATACAAAATCCTCTTATTGCATCAGGTCCATGTGTTAACTCATGCGGTTCTTTCGCACAGTCATTTGGATTTTTCTCGTCGTGTTGTATACTTGGTAATGTTCTTATGATATTTAAACAAGTATTAAAAAAGCGAAGTTTTGCTATTTTACTAACTTCGCCTGTTTGTTCGTCTTTTTCGTCTATTACTTTAAGATGTTCTGCTACTGAATACCATCCTTGTACTCTATTATTTGCACTTCTTCTTAAAATAACTCCATTTTCTCTAAATATATCGTACGCACTCTTTCCTGTATCATTTCTTCTATTCCATAAATCAGGTGGGCCATACGTATATCGTATCTTATCGTCTCCATTTACCTCTATTATCCTCTTAGCTGCCTCACTTATGATTAAATTAGACTCATATAACTCTTTATAGACATATTCTTCACCTTTTGGGCTTATTGCTATCCAATAACAAGCTAACTTATCTAGTCCATAATCTAAACTTCTATATCTATCCCACTCTTTTGGTATCTCAAATGGCTCTACTACATGTATTTTTCTGTCAAATTCTGTAAAGTATTGTCCATCAAATATATCCCAATTACCTTCTTTTAATGCTTTTCTCTCTTTTTCAGGTAAAGCATCTAGCCTTTTTACATATCCTGGGTCTCTTTCCATTAAAAATTTATTATCTGTTACAAAACTTGGTATAAATAGTCTTGTTTCTGTCTCTCCTGTTGCCATTTTGCACTCATGTACTTTTCCAGGTACTCCTATATCTATAAATCTCTCTTTTACCCATGTATGTCCTACTCCCCCTGGATTGGTACTACTTTTTATTCCTTTTGGATAATTATTAGCACCACGACATCTAGAAATCATATATGTGTACATAAACTCTGTGAAATGTGTTAACTCATCAAATCTTATCGTGTCATATTCTGCTGATTGATATTGATATACATCTTTCTCATTATCTATATATCCAAAGTCTATTATGGATCCATTTGCAAATGTCCATACATGCTTTGAATTATTATATGAAGCTACTTCTCTTGGATACATATCTAAACTTGTTCTTATTATTGATCTCTCTAAGTCAGGAAATGTCCTACGGAAGATTATTTGTTTACTCTTCTCATACTTTAATGCATATAAAAGTGCATCTACTAATTGTCCGTATGATTTTCCACCGCCTGCTGCTCCTCCAAACAATGTCTCAAATGCAGGGCTTCCTATAAACTCGCCCTGTTTCTCCGTTATAATTATATCCATTTGTATCACTCCATTAAAAAAGAGATTACTTTCATAATCCCTTTATTTACCCATATACCCCTTTTACTCAGGGGGTATCCCTTTTCTTTATAGTCTAAAGGCTTAAAAGACTTTTTATTTCATTATTGTTGGTTGCTACACCTAGATTCGAACTAGGGTATCTCAGAGTCAAAGTCTGATGCCTTACCGCTTGGCTATGTAGCAATGTTATGTGTTATATGTGTTATCTATGTGTGAATATATATAGGTATCCTACAGTGTGCGTGGATGTTAAAATATTGCTATGCCACATATAGGGGGGAGTATACTATAATACTATATACTATTGCTATCTAGTAGTGCCCTCCCCTCTGTGTACACGTGTATACCTCTCCTACACCACACAATATTATTTTTTATTTTTTATGTACTGATTTATTTGCACATAGGTTATCAGTGAAAGTTATTGATATATAACATTTTTATTTATCTATTTTTATATTAATATTAAATGCACTGTTTGATGTGCTTTTACCTAATTCTAGACTTTCTTTATCGTATAATATTCCTAATGTTGTAGATAGCTTATTTATATCTATATCATCGTTATCCAATTGTTCTTGTATTTTATCTAATGCTTTACTAATAATAATTGAAGTTTTTTTGCTGAAGTTCTTCCTAATTTCAGCTATCTCCTCATCCAATATTTTAAAATCATTTTTTTTATTTTTACTAACAACATTGTAATAAGTCTTTTCAGATATATTGAACTTATTTAATAGATGTTGTATGTCTCCTTTGTTAAATAGATAATGAAGACATATTTCTTTTTGGTCTTCTAGTGTTAACTTATAATTATGTTTATGTAATAATGCATCTCTATTACCTGTTACCTGTATTATCTCTGTGTTATTACTTTTCGTTGGTTTACTACTCATTAATAACCACTCCTTTATCTATTAATTATCTTTTGTGTTTACTTCTTTATATAATACCCATACTTATCGTTCTTATATAATAGTTTTAGCATAGGATATCTTTCTAATACATTCTTTGGTGTTAGATCATCTTGTCTGTGTATCTCATATATGTTATCTTCCTCTATTCCTTGCTTATTCATATAAGGAACTGCTACTATCATCTCATCACATCTATCTGAAGCATATTCTAATACTTTTTTAGCTTCATTTACTTCTAAATGCTCTATGATATCTCCAAATATGATTATGTTGTATCTGTCATACTTAAAATCTATTATATTAGCATTATATACTCTCTTATATTTGTTTTCTAATCCAAAATTGATTATGTTAGGTTTGAACACTTCTACAGCATCTATATTTTTAAAGTAATCACTTAAATATCTATGATATGTCCCTTCTCCTGCTCCTACATCTAATATAGTTGAATTAGGATTAAACTTATCTTTTAGATATTTACTTACTTCTTCTTTAAAATATCCGTATGATGTTGCCATGTATTCACTCCTTTTGTTTGTAAGCACTGTACTAATGATATAAACCCAAGACATCATCATATAACCTAAGCTAGAATTTATATTTTTCGGTTATAGACAACCTCTTTTGAACCCCTAGCAAGATTTCTTATATATCATCAGTACACTACCTTTATAGGTAGTGCAATGCTATATATAACTATAGTGCTTTTTTATAAGCACCATTGAATAGACACACTAATAGTTTAATCGGTTTCTCTTTCCGTTTGTTGTATCTACTCAATGCTACCTATAAAGGTGTTATCTCTATCTCTATGTATTCTTTATCCTTATCGTACACACCCTTTTCTGTGTATGTATTTAATACCATATAATTATCATCTTCTATTATCTTAGCTTCTACTAATGCATCTAGTAAACATTTAGTTAAGTTATGTGTATCTCTTTTTCTTTTATTTTTAAAATGATAAGTTACTACCATATCACATTTTTTATAATTAGGTTTAGGCTGTATTCCTATTGTAGCTAATCTGACATATTCGTGATATTTCTTCTTTTTATCTTGATACTGCCATATATTAGTTCTTCCTATGTAATGATTTATATTTGGTGGGAACATCTCTAATTTGAGTTTCATAATGCTCACTCCTAAACTCTTCATATTCTTCTGTACTATTAATCATTATTGGTATATCTGTATGGTCTTCTTCTATTACTATTAATATTTTGTCATTGTAATGTTCTTCATATATAAGTTTATCTAATAATTTAATTGTTCTTTTTAAATTATGTCTGCCTTTACCTTCATATCCTTTTTTAGTATATATATACGTTCTATATGCATCTATCATTTTAAACACCACACACAAAAAAAGAATACAATGTATTCTTTCACACTATTATTGTCTCACAAAATTCGGGCCATAAAGGGACAATCTATAAAATATCTCTTTTTTCTTTATAATTTTTATATATTCTCTTACATTGTCTTACTGAATAATGTACCATAGATGCAATTTGATACCATGTATAATCTTTTATATCAATTTCTTTATAAAATACTATCAATTGTTCTACTTTATTGTATTTTTTTAGTATTTTAAGCTCTTTTTCTATCCAATTAACATAGTTTTGTATTTCTTCTTGTGTTCTTTGGATTCTTTTATCTAAATCTTTCCATCTAGGTAAATCTTGTTTTAATACGTATACTTCTAGTGGATTTGAGTGTTTACCGCCATCTACCATTATTTTACTATAATCAGTAGACTTAGGATCAACTAATAGTTCTAATATTGTCTTATCATCTATTAATTTATTAAGTTTGTTTTCTAATCTTTCTACTTCATAATTTGCATCTTTTAAAGTCATATCCTACTCCTTTTTTCTTTTTGATGGTTACTTTTTTATTTAAAATTTAATTATTCTTTCAAATGAATATTTTTCGTACGATTTCATATTCTTATACATCGTACCTTTTTTAAAATATGGAAGTGTAAACATTTCGTGTGGATGATTTTTAGTTTTTCTTAGCTCAATCAAAATATACTCTAAATTATAATTTTCTAAACTGACTTTTTGAATATATTCTATTCTTTGTTTATATGGTGATAATACTTTATTTAAGTATCTTTTTTCAGTAGTATCTAATATATCTAGTACATCATCTTGAGATTTAATTTCAAAACTATATCTATCGCTTGTTAATAAATCTGTATCAAACTCATCTAATCCTAATAATTCTACTCCATTATATCTTAATGTTCCTATTCTTTTTTCGCCAACAAGTGGTAAGTATTCATCAACATATACGAAATCACCTAATTTTAATTCCCTATTCTTAATTCTATCTATCAATTCAATACTATCCATTATTTTCTCCTTTCAATTTTCAATAGTTTTAATGCCCCTAATTTTTTTAATTCTTCATATCTCACTCTATCACATTTGTATATTTTATCTACTGTGTATTCCTTGCCTTTATCGTACTTATCGTTAAATTGAATTAACACTCGGCTAACATAATTTTTCATATTTGTAAAAATATTCCTTTCTTAACATTTTCTATTTGTTGTTTAATCTTATTTTCAACAAACGCTTTTCTATTTGGAAATCTCGTTGTCTTAGTGTACTTATACATCTCTGCTATATGTTTAATACATCCTGTTTCCCACTCTACGTTTTTACAACTATCTTTGCTTGTTGTACTATGTGTATTTAATCTATTCCACATATGAGTTTGATAGGGAAAATCTTTAAAGGTAGAGCACATATCTATCAATCTATAATGGTGTACTTTGTCTTCTGCAAGTGTTCCTTCAGGAAATAAGCAATTCTTTAATATTTCAGTTTTTACTACCTTAGTCCATATAGCGCAAGTGTCTTGTTTAAATGCTTGATCTAAACTTGTATGCTCAGGTGTGTCAACTGCTCTTTCGCCATTTGCATCTAGCATTGAATATCCTAAAAACATAACATCTTCATTTCTTAATGATTTATTTATTCTCTCTAATATATCATTAGAAGTTAACCAATCATCACTATCAATACACATTATGTAATCACTATCTGCTTCTACTATTCCTACATTACGAGAACCACCATTTAATCTTTTTTGCTTTAATGGTATTATTTTATGATTATCTCCTGTTAACTTTCTTCTTGCTATCTCTAAAGAGTTATCAGTGGACATATCATCAATAAATATAATTTCATATTTCTTATATGTTTGTTTTAAAACACTATCTAAACATTTTTCTAAATATTCAGCATTGTTATAGTTTGGTATTATGATAGAAAACTTGTAATCTTTTTTTTTGAAAGGTTTTAATGCTTGTTTCCACTCTTTTTCATATGTAGGATAATGGTATTCAAATTTACCTTTAAAGTTTAACAACTTGTTAACATCAAAATCTGATAAATTTTTTTTAAAAGTATAACCATTTTTACCATCTAACTTTTTAACTGCTGTATCAAAGTCAGTAGCTACTACTGGAGTTCCTACTATTAATGATTCATCTAGTACCATGCATTGACTTTCAAAGTTACTTGGTACGATTGTTATATCAGCATTTCTCATATATTTGTAAGGATTATCTTGTTTACCTACAAATGTAACATTATATTTAGAGTATCTTCTTTGTATTTCTTCTCCATATTGTGGAAACATATAACAGCTACCTACTACTACTAATTGATAATCTTTTGTTTCTTTGTGTATTTTTTCTAGTATTCGTTCTAGTCTATCAAAACCTTTTTCTTGACTTAATCTAGCAACTACTACAAAATTATGTTTTGCTTTTGGTAAATCGTATTTCTCTTTTGATAATTTAATAATCTCTTTTTCATCTATTAAATTAGGAATTACAATACATTCTTTGCCTATTCTTTCTTTAAACTGTCTTGCACAATCTTCTGATACCGCTATATACCTATCATAAGGTATTCCACCTTCAAAAAACTCTCCACCATCAATTAAATTACCATTTATTACCAATTCATACATATCAGCATCTAATCTTTGATTATTATAGATACTATCGTATATAGCTATATCAAAATGTTCTTCTTTTGCTAAGTCATAACATAATACGTCGGCTACTTCACTCCATTTATCTGCCATATCAATAGGGCTATGATCAAAATCTTTTACTACAAATGTTACTTTATATTTGAGTTTCTTTAAGAGCTTTGCTCTTTCATACATTGTCTTTTCTACTCCACCAGTTTCAAAAGGATGTGAGTAGTATAATGCTATTTTGCTCACATAATACCTCCTAACTTATTTTTTCTTTAATATCTTCTGCTTCTCATCTAATTCAACATATAACACACAGCTGTTTTGTTTTATTACCATAGCTTCTTGATATACTGACTTATCTAATGTATCTAATGCTGTGTATTTGTATTCTTCATTATAAAAATCCATTATATGCTCAAAATTATACCCTGTACTTTTCGTTTTGTATCTTCTCGCCCATAATTCGTACACTTTTTATTCTCCTTTTAATTCTTTTATTGTTTCAACATAATATTCTAATAATTCTACAGGTTCTTGTAGATTTAAAACTTTAACTTTTTTAAATTCATTTAACTCATTTTCAAAATATTTTTCTATATTTTCTATTATATTATTAAGTCGTTCTACTTCTAATTCTGCTTTACACTTATCTACTAATAATTGTTCTACATTTCTATCATAATCTTCTTTTGTCATTATTATTTTTTCTACATTATCTGGTATCACTCTTTATCAACTCCTTGTAATAGATTTAATAATTCTTCTTGTAAATTAGTTATGTAATCTAATAATTTATTTATCATTATTTCAACTTTTTCTGGAACATCTAATGAAAAGTCATAGTGTTTTAATGCTTTTAATGTTTCTTTTATTTCATCTTTCATTATTGCTCACCTACTTTTTATTTCCATCAATATAAGAATAGCTCATCACTTTATTTATTGCTGATAAAATTTCATCACATTTTTTAACATAATTTTTATTATCAATACATTCTGTCATTGACTTCATAATGTCATATCTCATTTTTGCTAATAACATACATAATTGACTTTGTTCATTTTTATTCATTATTACTCATCTACCTTTTCTACTAAATCTGCTTTTATTAGGTCATATAATATATCTAAATCAATAAAATCTCTATCATCAATTTTTAAAGAATTGTATTTTAAATGATTTTCTATTTTTCTACTTGGAATATTTATAATACAACTTTTCTTTTTCTTTATAGGAAATAAATGAAAAGTTCCACACATTCTATCATAACTTCTTGTTTGATAATAATGTGTTAAATAACTTTCACCTGTATTATGATTTTTTAATTCATAATGTGGCTTAAATCCAAACTTTTCTAATTCTTTTAAATCTACATCATCTTTTATTTTTAACATATCTATTTAATCTCCTTTTTTAATATATCTTTTAAATGATACTTCCAATAACATTCACTACAACAATATTTGACATTTCTGTTAGTCCTCTTTTTAATTCTTTTAAACTCTTTACCACAATTTAAACATTTAGCCATATCTATTTACACCTGACTTTCTAAATTAATATTTTGGTATCTAAATGTCTTTTATTGTACTCTTGAATACCCAATTGTAAAATAAGTTTCAATTTATCTTCATCTATTATGTTTGGAAATATATTGTTTTCTTCACAATATCTATGAATTTCTTTTAATGTTTCTTCATCTTGTTTATTTAATATTTTGGTATATATTTTATGAGTTGTACTATATATAAAATTGTTATTTTCATCTTCATTTATTTCATAATTCATAAATCTAATTCACTTCACTTTCTTTTTTTAAAATTTTTAAGCTATTTTTTAGTGATTTAATAAATTGTTCTTCTGTAATGTTTGATTGTTTTATATATTCATTAGATAACATACTTATAAATATTCCTGCTTCAACACTATCTTCTTTTAATACTTTATCAATTATTTTATTTGCTTCTTGAACTGTCATTTTTTCCTCCATTATAAGAATACCAATATTCAGCTTCTTCTTTTTGTATATTGTAATCTGTTTTTAATTGTTTGTTTTTTTCTTCTAACTTATTTATTTTATCAATCATTTTTTCTTCTTTAACTCTCACACTAATTGCTACATTTAAAATAATTCCTACTATTATCATTAATACCAAACCCACCAATAACATCAATGCTACTGTTTTCTTCATTATTACTCACCTTTGCTTTCTAAATCATTTATTCTTCTCATTGTTTCTTCAAACAAATTGCAAGCATAAGAATGTTCTTCATTAATTAATTTTTCTAAATCAGTTCCTATACAAATTGTTTTAGGATTATAATCTTCATCATAGCCACCATACTTAGATGGTTTCTTTTTATAATAACTAATTGTCGCACATCTTAATTCTTCAAATTCTAATGTGTCTAATAACTTTATAAATTCATCTTTACTCATACTTATTCATCTCCTTTGCTTTCTAAATTATTAACATATTTTTCTTTAGTATTCTTTATTAATTCATTAAATACTAAATCATAACAATATCTATATAACCATTCTATATCAGCATTTATTATCATTTCGTTTGATATTCTTATTCCTACTCCATAAAAGTTGCCAAATTTTAATTCATAGATAGTAAAATTAGTAGGTTCTTCATCTAATGTTATTTTATTAACTTTAAATTGCTTTTCTAAATAATCTAATATAGAATTTCTTTTTTTATTTAATTCTCTTACTTTATTTATATCTATATCATAATTTACCTTTGATGTGTTTCTATGCCTATGTCCATATACTGCTGCATTAATTGCTGCTATTGGTATCATACTTATTCTCCTTTGCTTTTGAATAATTTGTTATATTTTCTTATGCAATTTTTAATTCCAATATTATCACTAAAACCATTACTAGGAATATAACATTTGCCTGTATAACTCCAAAAACTCATTACAACTTTATGGTTTTTATATAAATTAAAGTGTCCATTTTCTTCGTTACATAATTTATACTCTATATTATTTTCTTAAAATTGTTTTTTAGCATATTCTAATCTATCATTAAAACAATTTTCTCTTTTTTCTTGTGCTTGTTGTTTTAATATTGGACTTACATCTCTCCAATAATCTGCAAGTGTATCGTTATCCATATCTTATTCATCTCCTTTGCTTTCTAAATGATCTTCATTCCAAGAAACAATTTTAAATTTATTTTCTTTCATATATATTAAATTTGGATATTTATTTTCCTCATAAATTTCATAACCAATAAATTCATAATAATTATTGTAATTTCCATATTGACTTATCCAATCTAAAAACAACTCAATTTCATTTTCATAATTTTTAAAATCACAATCACAATGTAATATATATCCATCATAACCTTCTTTTAAATTACTATTTTGACTATCAGTAAAATAACAACTACAACATTTCAACATAAAATCCCAACGACTTTCTTCTTTAAAAAAATCATGTTTTGGTATTTCAAAATCTATTTTTTCTTTTTGTCCAAGCATATATTTTAATATCTCAATACATTCATTTGCGGCTTTTTTTATTTTTATATTACAATGTAATTTTGTATACATACCCACGCTATTCACCTGCTTTCTTTAATGTTGACAAAAAGTATTATTGATATTACTATATAAAATTAATGGAGTGATACAAATGGAATTGAAAAAAGATTGTATTAGAGAAGTATTATTATATATAGAAAAAAATGGGAAACCTAATGAATATATTTCTAATGTTGAAATTAAAATTAATAGTTTTTCTTCAGATGATATAACATATACTATTGAAAAACTTGCTGAAGGAAACATTATTAATATTGTTAGTAAAACATTTGATGGTGAAATTCTTGTTAAAGATATTACTTTTGTCGGTCATCAATTTTTAGAAAATATTAGAGATGATGAAGTTTGGAAAGAAGCTAAAACGAGAATATCTAAAATAGCAGGTGTATCACTATCTATCATTGAACAAGTTACAGCTCAAATAATTGCAAGTAAACTTGGTTTTTAATTATATAGAACTTTAAAAGTTCTTTTTTATTTCCAACAAATATCACTTATTCCTATATAATCCAACAAGTCTACATAACATTCACTACATAAATTACATAGTTTTTTTGTTTTTTGAATTCCTTTATCATTTATTGTTATACTTAAACATTTTCTTTCTCTTGAGGCTAACACTTCACCACATTTAGAACATATTATTGAACTTCTTTGTGATATATCATTTATATATCGTGTTAATTCTTCGTCTGATAATTTTTTTATTTCACTTATTTTCACTCTTTCACCTCAATCATTGTATCTTTTACATATTGACTATTAGATACATATAAATCTACTCTGTCAGTTTGCATACTGCTACCACAGCTATCGAGTACTATTGCTCTATAATCTACACCATCAATATTTAATGTAATTTCGTCATAATATTTTCTTAAATGTACACCATCAGCAACTCTCCAACCTTGATTAGCTAGATATGTAGTTGCTGTTGCTACTACTAACTTTCCTTGATAAGTAAACCACCCATGTTCGTTTACTTCAAAGTCTTTAGGTTCTAATCCACTACCTGTCTGTTTTTCTCCCTCTTCAGGATAATATGATGTCATTCTAGTTGTATAACTTTGTACATTATTTTGTGTTTCATTTTTTATTTCTTTATTTTGCACAATATTTTCATTATTTTGCGCATTTTCTTTTTGTTTAAAATATTCAATATCAGCTTTAATTGATATTACTTTTTTTGATGTATATTCTTGATGTTGAATTATATTTGTTTGAATTGGCATTATTACCTTTACTATTGTTACTCCCAAAAGGGAGAGTGGTATTGTTTTAATCATTTGTTTTCTACCTCTCTCTTTAAAATATTGTTTTCTATTTTTAAATTCTCATTTTTATTACTTAATACATTAATTTTTTCAATTAATTTTTCTTGTTCAATTCTTTCGTGTGTTACATAATTAAACATAAATATTAATGTCAATAATAAGAGTATTCCTGTAAAACACATACAATAAAATATATTTTTCATATGTTCCCTCCTAGATTATTTTTAATAATGCAATTTGTTCTGGTGTCATCGTTTCTATTCCTAATTGTTTACATTCTTGTATTACTCCATCTATGAATATTGTCATTTCTTTACTATCATATTCACTGCTACCTTTGAAAAATTTATAATGAGTAAATTCTTTACCTTTTATTTCACTTTTTCCAATAGTTTCATAGTATTTAAAATATTCATTAGGATTAACTTCACTCAATACACTTATTAAAGTAGATTGTCCATAACTCTTAAGCATTTTTAAATATACTTCTTCTTTTGATAATCTCATTATGTCAGCTATTTTTCCTATTAATTCCCAAGCATAAGCATTTTGTGATAAACTACGTTTTTTTCTTTTTTCTTTAATTTCAAATATTTTTTTTCGATCTTGTTTCCATAACCATCTGCTTATTTCTTCACTTGTTCCAGTCATAATTAAAATGGCAAATCCTCTTCTTTAATTTCAATACTATCTCCAAAATCTTTATATGGATCAGTTTCCATTTTTAATTGTGCATTATGTTCTTCCTTATTATCTTGTTCTACTATTTCAAAATCGCTGCATTTGATAAAAAAAGTAGTACCTGTTTTTAACTCATATTCCCACTTATAAAAGCTTAACCAAGCTGTTTTAATTTTTATTAATGTTCTATCTTCTAATTCAACATCTTTGTTGAATTGTATAGGAAAATATGCTTTTTCATATTCTCCTGTTTGATTTTTTTTACTTATTCCTACACTATATTTACCTTTATCATTTTTAAATACCATTACATTTCTATCATTTGTTATATTCATCTACTTACTCCTCACTATAATTTTTTTTAATTTTTCTAACTCAGCTAATTTCTTTGCTGTTTGCAAATCTATAAATATTCCTGCCATTTTTCAAATTCCTCCTCAGTAGGAAATGTTCCATTAATAAGACATACTTCTAAATACTGTGCTTTTAGTAAATATTCTTCTTTTAGCCATTTTTCATCATATTTTATTGGATGTACTGACAATCTTTCTTTATCTATTTCATTGAAATAATTGTCGTAATCTTTTTCTAATAATCCATAAGCATCTATTTCTGCATTATGTATTCCACTTACATACATTTGCACTTGAACTTGATTAACATAGTCTTTATGCTTTTTTAAACCAAATCCATTATTGTATACATAAGTTTTAATTTCGTGGATCTTATCTTTTGTATTAGCATCTAAATTAACTCTTAATCTACCTTTGATTATTTGTTTATCTTTTTCTATGTTTGGAATATCTAAAGCATCTATTATTTTGTGTTCAAAGTTAGTTCCAGCACTCGTATATTTATTATTAAAATTACTCGTATCTATCCCTATTTTTTTTAACCACCATCTTTCAAATGTTTTAGTTTTCCAATTTCCTATTACATATTTAGTATCAGATGCACCTATGTATCCACTTCTATCGTGATTACTTATCAAGATTCAATAAATCCTTTTCAAAAGTATTAAGTGTATCATAATAACTAAATAATGCTTTTACTTCATCCTCAGTTCTATTAAGCTTATTTGCTATTTCTTTAACTGATAGTCCTTTTTTTAATAATTTTGTATATGCTTCTTGTGTTCTTTCTTTAATTTTTGATATATCGTGCATATTGATATCTATGTCGAATGATTTTTCTTCCTCATCCATTTCAGTTCTACTCCAAAGATTAAAGCCTAGCCCTGTTCTTAATGCTACTCCTTTAACAAATAATCTTGTTTGGCTATTCCATAATCTTTGTTGTGTCATAGAATTGTCTTTTACTGGATTAGCACCATTCGTAACAGGCCCTCTTTGAATAAAATCTAAATCATCAATAACTATTCTTACTGCTGTTTCATAAACTCTATTTGTTATTCCATTTTTGTCAGTAAATGTTTGTCCTGACATAAACAAACTACTTCCATTCTCATTTACTACTGGTTCAAAGTATACTTTCTTTGCTCCATTATCATAAAGTAATTCTATTAGTGTAGCCCAATTTATATAATCAGCTCCATCTCTCTTTTTTACATATTTACTTAAATCTACTTTTCTTAATTCTTCAAAACTAGGTAATCCTTTTTGTTTTTTTGTTTCTTCCATAATTAACCCTCCAAACTATATTTTTTAAATTTAACTGGCTTTCCGTATACATTTTGTTTTTTTATCCACTCATCTTTTATACTGTAATTTTCTTTTTTTAGTAAATATATTGCTCTTTGTAAATCTACTATTTGTAATTTTTCAAAACACTCTACACTTGTAATGCTTCCATTTTGTTCTAAGTATTGTAATACTCTATCTTTTTGAGAACTATATCCCATTATTTAATCACCTTCTTTTTATTCTTTTCTTTTTGTAGTTTTTTAATATAATCATCAGTTGCTTGTTCAAATTTTTCCCTTTCAATTTTGTTTATTCTGCGTTGTGTATTTAATTCAATTATTGCTTTTTCTAATTCAGCTGCGATAGTTTCTTTTTGAATTAATAAAGTATTGTATTTCTTTTTAGTTTTTAAATGTTCATATATTTGTTTAAACATCTTCTAACACTTCCTTTAAATTTTTAATTCTTTGTTCACTATTTCCATAGCTACTATCTCCAAAAACTATGTCTTTTATATTTTCCATCAAATATTCATAGTTTTTTATTTTATTTTCATAGTTACTACGTTCTTCTAGATATGCCTCTGCATTATCTACTGATAAATGATTTTGATAAATATCATAATCTCCAGCATATTCATTTATATTCATAATCAATCATCACTTTCTATAAAATTCGTCAAACTTTGATTTTTATTTAGAGCAACTTTAGGTGCTTCTCCCATTAAATTTTTCATAGCAATTTCTATATGTTCATATTCACGTTGTAATCTGCTAGCTGGTAAACTACCATATTTTAAATTTTCTTTATAATTTTCTAGTAGCCTATAAATATAATTTCTAGTACTGCTTTCCATTTTGATTGTTAACATTTAATCACTCCTTTTTAAACTAATTCATCCAATATTTCATCTAATTCTTTTTGATCTTCTTTACTAAGCTTTTGTACTTCGATATTTTTGGCAAAATCTTTTAGCCATTTAGGTTCATCATCGTTTGATAAGTATTTAGCAATTTCATCTATTCTTGGAAAATAACTATTATTAATTAAAACTTGCTTGATAGCATAGATAAATTTTTCTTCTTCATAATCTTTAAAAATTGAAAAATATAAATTGAAATCTGATGCGTTGTGTGTTTTATCTGAATAATTTCTCTTTAAAATATTCCAATATTTTTTAAATATATCTCTACTTACTAAATTAGTACTCATAACAATACACCATTTTCATTTACATTATTATTTTCATTTTCATTCTTATTTTCATTTACATTTACATTTTCATTCTTATTAGGTTTTGTTTTGGTTTTGTTTTGGTTTTGTTTTGGTTTTGTTTTGGTTTTTGGCCTACCCCCTTTTTTGCCATTTTCATACCTTTTGTTGTTAGCTTCTAATTGTGGTTTTATTAATGTAAATATTGCTCTTGAAACACCTATCAATTCACTATTTTTTTCTTCAAATTCATATTCCATAATAGCTTTATATAATCTATATTGACTATCTTCATCTAATTCTTTAATACTTTCATAAAAAGACCTGTAAAATATAAAACTATCTCTCATTTTAACCACCTATTATTTTGATCGTTAAACCTATCATTATGATGTTATAAATAAGTGCTATAATTAATATATTTTTTACTTGTAATTCTTCTAATATTTCTTTAATCATTATTATCACTCCTTTATAAAAAATTGTATTTTCCGGATTCTTTCATTTTTTGTAATTTAGCTTTTGAATAAAACCAATTATCAACGTTATTTCCGATATTTGTTTGATTATTTGCAATTTGATTTATTGAATTATATAAATCAATTAAATTTTTTTTCTGCTCTTCAATATTGATTTCAGAGCTGTATATTTCTATTTCTGTTTTTCCATTTTTGTATTTTTTTATTAAAGCCATATAACAGCCTCCTTTATATTATCTTATTCGACAATATTTTTATATTTCTTATCGTGGTATTTATTTTTTATAAAATTTATGATATAATTACGCTGAGAAAACTTTAGCGGGTCTTTCTCTTTTTTTGTATTCATAAATTTCCTTTCTGTTTAGTTATTTTCGCTTTCTGCGTATTCACTAGGTAAAAAAATAATGTCATCAAAATCTACATTTGATAATTTAATTATTTTTTTTACTATAATAACATCAGGAAATGTTTTGTAATTTTCATAATTTTTATATGTATCTGTTGATATATCAAGTTTTTTAGCCATTTCTGATTGATTTAATCCTAAATTAGTTCGTATTGCTTTTAGCGTCCACTTCAATCTTAATCTCCTCCTTACACTTATCATTATACTACGCTTATAGCGTATGTCAATACTTTTTTTCACTTTTGGCGTATATTTTTTTATTTTCTATTGATTTATTTACACTTTTGGCGTATAATCAAAGCAGAAAGGAGATTGAAAATATTATGTCGAATATTGATAATTTAGGGAACAAAGAAATATTTGCCAATAATTTATCTTATTATCTAAAATTAAATCAAAAAGATGCTTCAGACGTCTGTAAAGATTTAAAAATACCACCATCAACTTTTAGTGATTGGTTGAACGCAAAAAAATATCCTAGAATTGATAAATTAGAATTGTTAGCAAATTATTTTAATATTCAAAAATCAAACTTAATTGAAAATAAATTTGAAAATCAATTTGATGAAATGGAACTTCTCTTTTCTAAAAATAAAGATATATTAACAGAAGACGATAAAGAAACAATAAGATTTATCGTTGAAAAAAGAAAAAGGGAAATTGATAAACAATTAGGAAATGAATAAGGTATGCTAGTATAGGTACTTGTGTGAGGTGATATATGAATATTTACAATTTATTGAATAAAAACATTACTCAACAAGAATTACTTAATTATTATAATGCAACTATTGTATATGATTATTTACCTGAAAATATAAATGGCCTTGTATTTAATTACAATAATATAAGTACAATAGTTATAAATAAAAATTTATCTTATTATAAAAAAAGAAAAACAATACTACACGAGCTAGCACATATTGAATTAAATCAGTTAAATCAGATTGATAAAGATTTATTTGCTTTTAAAGTAAATAATTATGAGGATGATGCCAACTTATATATTAAAAAAATTATGGAGGATATAAAGTGAAAAAAAATAATAAAAAATTAATTATAGGAATTATTTTAATAATCATTAATTTATATTCAGTTTTTATAGGTTACAACCGTTGCGTTTCAAATGGAACATCTAATTGTTCATTATTTAAATTAGAAGATGGTATTTTATATACCCTAGGTTATTGTAGCTTTTTAATTGCTGGTCTTGTGTTAATAACACTATTTTTTATAGATAGCAAATCAAAAAATAAATTAAAAAAAGAAAAAACAATAACATCTGATAATAAAAATTTTCAAGATAAGTTTACATCATTAAAGCAATTAAAAGAATTATTGGATGAAAAAATAATTACAAAAGAAGAATTTGAAAAAGAAAAAAATATAATTTTAAATAATAAAAATAACAAATAAAAAAAGACCTAGTGCTGCAACACTAGGACATAAAACAGAAATAGAAATATACAAATCTACCACGATAAGAAATCTCTTTTTTCTGCTATTTCATTATAGCATAAAAGACCTTTTTTATCAATAAAATTTAGAAAGGATGATGCTGTAATGTATAAAAAATATGGAGGTTATTTAAGAAAATCAAGAGCTGATTTAGATTTAGAAGCAAACGGAATATTAGACACATTAAAAAGGCATAAAGATATACTATTAAAAACGGCTGAAGCTATGAATATTACAATTGACGAATGGTATGAAGAAGTGGTGTCAGGAGAAACTATTGAAGCAAGACCTGAAATACAAAAAATGTTAAGAAAGGTTGAACAAGGTTATTTTGAAGCAATTTTTGTTGTTGATATAGATAGGCTTGCACGTGGAGATACTGCTGACCAATCTAGAATATCAAAATGTTTTTCGTTTTCTTCTACAAAAATAATTACACCAACTAAAATTTATGATCCAAACAATGACTCAGACGAAGAATATTTTGAATTTGGATTATTTATGTCACGTAGGGAATATAAAACTATTAATAAAAGGTTGAATAGAGGTAGAATTGCATCTGTTAATGAGGGTAAATTTGTAGGTTCTACTCCTCCCTATGGATATACAAAAGAAAAATTAAAAGGACAAAAAGGTTTTAAACTTATTCCACTACAAGAAGAAGCAAATATAGTTAAATTAATATTTCAAGAAGCTTGTAATGGTATTGGGACCCAAACGATAGCAAATAACCTTAATAAATTAGGTGTTAAGCCAAGAAAAAACAACACCTGGTCCTACTCTACTATAATTAGTATAATCCAAAATCCAACGTATTATGGTATGATAAAATGGAATCATAGAAAAACTGAAAAAACTATGGTTGACGGTATTGTATATAAGAGTCGACCTAAGCATACTGATTATATATTGGTAAAAGGATTACATGAGCCGATTATTACTCAAGATACATTTAATAAAGCAAATAAGTTAAGAACACAAAAATGTGGTAAATCAATACGTAAAGACAATAAAATACAAAATCCACTTATGGGATTAGTAAAATGTCAAGTATGTGGTAGAACAATGCAACGAAGAAATTATAGAAGTGGTTATATTGATGGTTTAGTTTGTCCTAAGCCAGGTTGTGAAACTTGTGGTAGTCATTTATACTTAGTCGAAAACAAAATAATTGAGGCTTTAAAGAATATTTTAGAAGATTATAATATAATTGTTGAAGATTATAATATTTCTAATAACAATGAAGAAAATTCGAATAATAATACTGCTGATATAATAACAAAACAAATTAATAAATTAAATTTACAATTAGAAAAAGCCTATGATTTATTAGAACAAGAAATATATGATAATGAAACTTTTATAGAAAGAAGTAAAATATTAAAAGAAAAAATTTCATCGTTAGAATTAGAAAAGGAAAAAATTGATATACATACCACCGAAACAAAAATTGAAAAAGTAAAAAATATAATACCAAATATACAAAATGTAATAAAAAATTATAATAATAGTCTATCACCGGAAGATAAAAACAAATTATTAACTGGTATTATTGACAATATACAATATTCAAAATTTAAGAAAGGAATAGGAAATGAGGATAATTTTTCTTTAAAAATAAAGATAAAATTATCTTAGCAACGATTGTGTTCTAATTCTTGTAAACGTAATCGTTATCCGTAATATTACTATGAATTGCATAAATTTAAAAAATAGAACTAAAAAAGGTAAAAAATATATATATTGTGTCCATAAAAAACAAGTTATAACATTTGAAAATTGTAAAAATTGTTCTTATAAAAAATACAAAGTATATAAACCTATCAGAAAACGCACACAGAAGCTTATAATGCGAGAAAAAAGTAGATATAGTATAATTTATCAAAATTTAACAAAATGCTGTGTGTGTGGTTCTAATAAGGGCATAGAATTAAATGAAATTTATGAAGGAAGTTATAGACAAAGAAGTATTAAATATGGTGCTGTTGCTCCTATGTGTCATAATTGCCATAGAACTTTTCATAATGATTATAATATGAACCTATATTATAAAGTGAAATTTCAAAAAGAATTTTTAAAAACATATTCAATAGAAGAATTTATTGATATGTTTGGACAAAATTATATTTATAAACAAAAAAATATTGTGAATTAATATATATTATGATAGCATACATATGAAGAGGTGATAACATGCCAGAAAATTTAGCTATCTTAAATAAAAAAATCAAAAATTTAAAAATAGAATATAAAAAATGGGAAGAAAAAAATGAAATTGACGAATTATATTTGAAAGAAAATTTGTATGATATATTATCTTGGATTGAAATATGTGAAAATTATATTAGTGAATATGCAAAAAAATTAGATATTGTTAGTGCTTTCTTATATGTAAATAATAGAAAAAAACACGACAAAGGTGTGTATAAAATTACTAGGAATACCACCTCTATCTTTCCTTCAAAAAAAATTTTTCCATCAAGTGAGACATATCCACAAAAATTTAATATTATTTGGAAGGCAAATGAAGTAAATCATGGTAGACTAAATGCTTATAAAAATGAATTAAAAAATAAAGAAATTATAAAAACGTTAGATATAATCCTTGAACTAATATATCAAAATTATACTATTTCAATAGATATGTCATAGCTTCTCTTTTATATATTTCAATTTTTAAATCACAGTCAAATATAGCATAATACTTATTATTTTTCTGCTTAATCATAATTGACTTAAATTCAGTATCATAATTATCATTAAATTCTTTTATTTCTTCTTGATTTAATATACGTAATTGCATAATATACCTCCTTTCGGGGTATATTAGAACACAAAAAAAGAAGTACTGCAAACGAGTAATTTTACTTATTTACAGTACTTTTTATATTCTATTTTATAAATTGATTTAGTGAATTTTAATTTTTCAATTATTTTTTATTCAAATTATTAAATTTAAAAATTCTATTTATTATTGTTTCATTTATCAAAAATAGATTATGAATTACTTACCTCGTATAATGGCCCACAATCTACTCTAAATCTTACACCATCAGCTTCTAATATTGCTACACCATTTTTAGTATATCTTGTAGGTAACTCTACTCCTATTACTGTGAATATCTTATCACATTTCCAATAGCCACCTACTTTTGCTACACCATTATAGTTTACATTATTACCATTAAAATCACATATCCCTATAGGTCCGCATGGTATATAATCATTTGTACCACATGGTGCTCCATAACAAGTTTGATAACTTCCTACTGCACCATTAGGATATTTTTTATTTGGTTTAATTATTTCATTTATTTTAAACACTCCATTAAATCTAACTTTAGATCCAGCTGTTAATATTTGGTCTGGCCCACTAGGTGATGGTTTTCCACCTAATTTTTCTTGTACTTTATTAACAAAGGTATTCCAGTCATACGGATTTCCTCTTCTTATATCGTAAGGACAATCTTTACCAGTCCAATTATTATGTTGAAACAAATGTCCTGAAACATTACTTATTCCATATCTACGTAATATTTGTGCACATAATTCAACTGCATTATCAGTAGCTTTTCTTATGTTTCCATCGCTGTTATCACATATTTCTATGTTTATAGTTTTAAAGTTACCATCACCGTTGCCATCACCAGCACACCAAGCAACTTCATTTTCAGGAATACATCTTACTGCATAATCTTTATCTATTACATAGTGCCAAGATACATAATTATTTTTACCACTACCTCTTAAATAATTTGCGTGATTTATTGCTCCTGCACCTTTACTCCAATTTGAAGTATTATGTACTGTAATACCTCTAAATCCTGTCCTTTGTCTACCACTACGACAATTAGTTCCTGCAGGTGCTAACATCTCAATTATTTGCATCTATATCACCTCTACCATCTTCATCTTTAAATTCGGTATCTTTTATGTTGATTTCTGCATAATCTTTGAATTCTTCATATTCTTTATCGTGAGTTGCCATAATTATTCACTCTCCTTTTCACTTAATTTTTCAAAATATTTTTTAAAAGGTACATTAATACCAACTTCACCTAAGTTTTCATAAACTGATACTCCCTCAGTAGCTATACATACTATTGCACTACCAATTAGAAATAAATTTACTCCAACTAATAAATCAACTAAAAAGCCGAGTAATATTGCTATTACCCAGCCTACCTTTTTTATATATCCATCTCTACTAATAGATGAATTCATCTTTTTATTTTTAAATGCCTTTAAATATCCTGTAAGAACATCTGTAAATACAAATATTCCACATAATAAGAATATTGTTTTCGGTTCATTTATTGTCATTATTTTTTCTATAAAAATATCCATTTTTTCTCCTTTCTTTTTATTCAACAACTTCAACAGTTAAAAATGTAGTTGGTGTACAAGGACAAGTTGCCCCTGAATTGACTTTTAAAGTTAAAACATCATTTTCGTTTACGTCTATTATTCTTACCCCACTTGAAGAATTTATAGGTTCTCCAATAGATTTATGAGCTCTTACTGCTAATTGTTTACCAGACGCATCACCAGGAGCAGTACCATTTATTAACATATCTGCTCCGTATACTTTTCCAGTTGTTGCTGTATATCTAACTGATAAATTAAAATTTACCTTTACTTTTGAAACTCCAACTCCTATTTTTATACCATTATTTTCAAATGTTAACTTTGAACCCACACTTTTTGATGTAGTAAATGGGATAATACTACCACTATTAACATCTGTATTTTTGGTTATATAAGTTGTCATTATATTTTTTTCTATTAATTCATTACTGAAATTTATTTTTGACATATTATCTAGTTATTACTAGATTGTGGGGTTTTAAATAATCCTGTTTTGTATCCTATTACATATAATGGTATTATATTACTGTTATTAATACCAGTTAATGCATTAACTCCATAATAAGCATTATCGAAAGATAATGACGTATCGCTATCATACTTACAATTTCTTACTCTATATGGTGATGTTGTTCCAGTTCCTCGCATTCCTGTCATTATACAATTTTTCCCTTTTATAGAACATTGCGATAATAAATCATTAATATTACTCGTATCTAATGCATAAAATATTTCATAAACATCATAATCATCACTACTCAAATTAATTTTTTGAGGTGTAAAACTATCTGCCGGATTAGGATTACTCCATAGTATTTTTCTTTTTTGCAATTCATTATTTATGCCTACCATATATTATGGTCTATTTAGTATTTGTGATAGATTAATTATATATTCTATTTAATTTCCATTGGTATAGGTATAAATGAAAATCTACAGTTATTTGTATTCGATGTAACAAAAGTATAAGCAATTGTTACTTTTCCAGATGTAGAAATAGTCATTTTGTGTGACAATACATTTAATACTGTTGAAGTATTAGACGAAACAATTCTCAATACATTACCTTTTAAAGTAATTTCCGAATTAGGTCTTAATGATGTATTAAAACTTATATTTCCGGGAGCTCCGGTTTGACTCATTCCAACATTTCCAGCAAATGAAGCTATACTACCATCGCTATTTGTTTTTATTATAATTTCACCCTCTATACCAGTAGCGCCTCCTGATTCTTTTTTAAAACTTGTAATAGTTTCTTCTTTAGAATATGTATAATTATCTAACATTTTGTTTAATTTTACACTAGACATATCTATCACGAGTAAGCAATACTAAATAGCACCACTCACCCCACTTCCTCTTAGAGGTTCTAGTAAATAACTTGAACCTCCTCTCTGATTTGTTGATTTGATATATATATATATATATATATATATATATATTCAAGCCATTTTTCTAATTTTTTCATTTAATTTTCTCCTTTCAAATTCAAAAAATTTATATATAAAAAAAGCCCTTAAAAAGGACCTTTTTTCTAATATCAAACAATAACATTAATAACGTCATTGTCTATTATTGGAATAAATTCAAAATCAGAACTATTCCATGCACCTTGATGTGCTGTTGTACATTTATATATTTTATGTTCATATATAACTAAATCTCCTACAGCATAACTAGTAGAAGAATCAAATGTGTTTGTATCTAAACCTAAAGATACCCATACATTTTCAATTAATATATTTATTATCTCATTTATCGCACTTACTAAATTTGTTTTATCAGAAGTTTCTAAGTTTGCTAAACTTCCAACTATATTATTAACTTCAGTTTTTGTATAATAATCTGTTAAATCTATTTTTTGTGCTCCTAATAATTCCCAACCATTGGTATATATGTATTCTTCATACATATTACCCGTTGACTGATCTTGAAGTGGTAACAAATATATAGTAGTATTTGAAATATCTTCAGTTGGTAATGTATTTACTACTTGTATAGCAAATTTGGGAATTAGTGATACTAAATAATTTATTTCTTCTTTACTATATGTTTGGGAGTTAGTATAGTAGTTTTTTAACTTTTTATATATATCTGTTTTATCTATCAGGTTTAAAAAATGTATTGTTTCATAAGATACATTTAATACTAATTGTTCGTAGTTACTTGATACAGATATATTTGTGATTTCACTATAAGTGTGTGCTAACTCTAATAACCTTAATTGACTATACAATTCAGGATAATTTGTATTCTCTATTTCTATATCAATATTATTTATCTTTAAATACCATATTCCATTATTTAAATAAATTTTATCAGAACTATTTAAAACTATAGGTTCAAAATAATTTGAATAGCTTGTTTTTGTAGTCCCTGCTTCAATTTGTATATTAGTAAACGTTATAATCTCATTGCTATTACGACATTCAAAAGGTATGACTACATAAGCCGTATTTAAAGGTATGGTAAATGTGCTTTCTCTTAAACTTGTATTGTTTAATATAGCAAAATTTGATATCAAATTATCATTACTATCGAAGCAAAAGCAACCTATATAAAATGTATTCTTATCTGCATCGAAACTCATAGTATAAGTTTTGCCTGGTTTTAACTGATGATTAGTATAAAGACATCCTGTCCAAGATGTTCTATCCCCTAATGAAAATCCTGTTTCACTTAATTCAAAAGTACTTATTCCAGACTCAGTTATTACACCTTCAGGAGTTATATTACCAGTAATATAGTTGTTTGATACATCGAATAAATTTTTACCAAGATTTATAGGATAATTTTGACTTTCATTATTTTTTGTTACTGATATATTTTGTAATCCTGTAGAGCCGTTACTATTTCCTGATAAAAATATATCTATTAAAGAATTATTTACTGTGTTTTGTAAATTTAATGACGTTCCTGTTGCCGATACTTTATAATCACTCTTTTTTTCAGTGTTTGCTGTAGCAAGAGAATAATAGTTATTAAACATAGCTCTTATTTCTGAATCATCATATTCTGAACCATCAACTCCGTTATGTACTGAAAATTCTCCAACTTTTGTTTCATTTGGATCGTTTAAGAATACACCATATATATCGTTAGTTCCTGCTGCACCTGTGCCCGATATTTTTCTTACCGACGAAGTATAATAACCTCGTTCACCTTGTGGCCCTGTTGCTCCTTGTTCTCCTTGAGGGCCTGTATCCCCTTTATCTCCTTTGATACCTTGTTCTCCTTGTGGACCTACTTCTCCTTGTGGACCTTGTGGTCCAACAGCTCCTGTATCACCTTTTAAACCTTTAGCTCCACCAGGTATTTCAATTTCGATAGGTTCATTTCCTATATTAAGTTCTATTAAATCGTTCACTCTTTAACACCTCTTTTCAAAGTAAATCTTGCTTCCCAATTAGGTGTTATGTTGTCCTTTGTACCATCAGCTCTTATTATGTCTATACCATAAACGTAATTTCCTACGTCAAGATATTTAGTATCTGCTGGTGGTAAAGGTATTACAGCCAAACCATTATCAAAAGTTGTTATTTCCTTTTGCAAAACAACAGATTTATCTTTTGTCTTGCGTAAGGTAAAATATACTTTATCTCCATCTGATAAAAAAGGTATTTTGTTAATTGTTGGTTTTATTGTAAAATCTCCTGTATCGCCTCTTGGCATTTCTGCATCCATTGTTGTTGGATTAAACTTTATCATTTTTTACCTCCTTTTTATAAGTAAAAAAAGTTCTCGTAATTTGAGAACTTTTTAACCTTTTTTGTAGTAACTTCTATATATACTTAATTTTTGCTCGGATGATAAATCTAACGAATTTATATATTCAAAAACTTTTTGTTTTTTACTACCACTAATTGCTCTACCATATTCGTTTTTATTTGCTTTAATAGAGTTTATTTTACTATTGATTTTTGCATATTCGCTAACATCAATTCCTAATTCATTTGCTTCATTAACTTTTGCCATAGAATAACTTTTTATTTTAGTTTTTCCATCTTCTTTAACTTCTGCATAATTTTTATCACCTATTTTTATGGTATCACCATTATCATAAGCATTTTTTAATTCATCCATAGTTTGTTTCATTGTGTTAATAATTTCCTTTTGCTTAGCTTTATTTTTGCTATATTTTTCTTTATCTGACATTTTTTTGTTATTTTGAATATTTCTTTGTTCTTTATATAATTCAGATAATTTTGATTGAGCATCACTAAATGAACCAACATATTTAGCTTTAGCTCTATCTAATGCAGTAGATTTTGATGAATTTCCTTTTTGCTCTATTTTATCCATTAAATCGTAATATTGATTAACAGTTTTATTGTTTAATGTAGAATCAGTAGTAAACTTGTTTTTTACTGGATTTTTTATTAATCTTCCTAAAGCCGAATCATCATCACTTTCAGCATAGTTAGTCATAGCAGGTAGTGCTACATCACCTATACCACCTGTATATTGATCTAATAAATAATCTAATTTTTTAGGGCTATAATTTAATTTTTTACCTAACCATTTACTGAATTCGCTTGTCCTTGCGTCAAATCTTTCTTTCTTTGGTAATGATTGTAAATAATCAGATTCTATATTATTACCGCTCCAAGATTTATTATTAGCTACTGAAACTAACGGTGAAAGAACGTTATCTTCGAATGGATTATTTGGTGCTATTTGGTTTGTCGCTATTTCACCAAACCCTTTGAAAGCATCTTTATCTCCGCTAGAAAAATTTTTAGTTCTTCTTGCTGCTGCACCAAATATACTCATCATACGTCCTTTTGGTATTCTTAACCATTTAGAACCATTTTTATCTTCCCAATTACCTTTTTCATCTTTAAATAAATAATATTCATCTTTTACATAATCTGGTAAATCTTTATATTCATCATCATCACCATACATTGCTTCTCCTAGCATAGCAGGTGCTACACCTAACATTGTAACCTTAGCTAACAATTTAACAGCCTGTTTCGGATTCTCTATTTCAGTAAAGTTTCTTGTAAATTTACTAAATCCTTGCATTGAAGCATTAAAGAAAGTTCCACCATTTTTGTTTACCATCTTTGAAATATCTCCACCTCTTTTGAAGTTTGTTGTTATTTCTGCTGCATTGTACATAGCTTCACTTAACACTTCATCTGCTGATTTAGTTGCTTTTTTATTATTTTTTACTACTAAATCACCATCACTATTTAATGTATATCCATTTTGTTCTATTGTCGTTACAAATTCAGTAATTCTTGGCATTGATTCTATAAATTCATTACCTTTTTCAATAGGTGTTAGAATTTTATCAACCGCTTTACTTACTTTACCTTTGTTGCTTTCAAATTCTCCTTGATTAAAATAAGAATTTTGATTTCCTCCTAATGATTCATATAAATTGACATAGTCAGATACATTAACTTTATTAGAATTGGTTATATTACCTTTTCTTGTAAGATTTCCTATTGTTCTACCACCAAATAATTTTATATAATTTTTATAAAAATTACCCATACCATATTTACTATTAAATGGTGCATCACCAATATCTTTGAAAAAGTTGGTTGCTAAAAACAAAGGATTTTTATCAGTTAGTAGAGTTCTTTGCATAGAACTTATTTTTCTCAATGGTGTTCCTAATTTGTTAATTTTCTTTTCCAATGGACTCTTTTGAGTGTTAAGAGCTTCATATATTCCTTCATTTATTGGTAAAACTGTGGCTGTTCCATTATCAAATATTGTAAATGTATAATTACCATTTGCGTCTTTTCCTAATAATTCAGGATTAATCCCAAACGACTCATCAACAGCCGATATTGTTGTATCTTGACTTCCCATACCTAACGTTTTTGCTAATTCTTTACCAAATATATTTTTTCTTATTGAATTAGTAACATCCTGAGTATATTGAGCCATAGTTTCTTTTATTGGCATTATATCTAAAGAACTACCCTTAACCTTTTGTATTTGGTTATTAATTTCTACTTTTCCATTTTTTATTTTAATAGAATTATTACTTTTACCAGTATTTCTTTGAATTCTTACATAATGAGGTGTAGTTTCCATAAAACTATCAGCCATCTCTTGAGAAATCAATCCACCATCTACCATTTTCTGTAATTGATTTTTATTGTATTGCCATATATTTTCAGCAACTCTTTTAATATTAGGATTTTCTTTTTCCAATTTATCTATAATTTCCTGAGAATAATCAGAATCCATATTTGTAAATTGTTCTACACCCTGATTTATACGATCAATATTTAATTGATTCACTAAATACTCATTTAATGTTTTATCAGATATACCACTATCATTAGCATCTTTCCAAATGCTTTCTACTGACATAGCAGTTTTGTTTCCATCTGCATCAGTAAAGTTTTTATATTTTTTACCTAATAAATTAGTTTGAGCTTCACCAATTTGATGTTGTGCTTCACCATGTGCTGTACCTATATTATCATATTTATGATAAAGTGTTTTATTTTTAGTTTTCTTTGCTATATCATATACTTCTTGTCCTTTATCAAATAATGCCCTACGAGTTTCATTTTTAGCTTGTACTATTTTATCTTTTAAAGTTTGTTTTTCTTTCATAGGGGTTTTATCGAGAATTTTTGGTTTTCCATCCGTAATTTCACTTGTTCCATCATCATTTATTCTTAATATATTGTCATTACTTTCTTTATTTGCATATAAAATATTATTTTTATCGTTAGAAAAAGAACTATTATCTAGTTCTTGTTTCGTTGAATGATTTTTTCCATATGCTGCATCGCCTGATGGTCTGTTATTATATTCTTCCATCGTACCACGTAACCTATCATTTCTATTTTTTGATATTCCTGTGTCAAATTCATTACTACTGTTGTTGTTGTTTCCTTGGATATCCCCGCTTCTTTCATAATATCTATCAAAAACTTCTCTGTTGCTGTTAATTTGCCCATCATCCACTCCTCCTATGGAGTTATTGTACGACTGATTATTTATATTTTCAAGTTTTTCATTAACAATTTTTATAGGTATTTCTTTTAATCCCAGTTCCTTTGCTATTTGTAATCTATGATTTCCTTGTTCTATAGAATAACTACCATCATTATTTTTAGATAATTCGATAGGGTTTATTATTCCATCATTTTTTATATCAGATAATAAATCATTTACTTGTTTTTCTGTCCTATAACCACCATCATTATTTTTATATGGTAATATCTCTTCAATTGGTACCATCACAACATCGTTATTCTTTTCCATATTTTTTATAGTTTTATTCATAATTTCATTTTTTAAACTATCTGAAATATTATATGGAGAATTGTTAACCTTATTTGAATTATCAATATTTTTTTGTTCACTCATTAATGTTTGAATTTGTTCATTTGCTTCTACTGGTGATATATTACCTTTTTGATACTCTTCTTGTATAATTTTAGCTTGGTCATCTAAATTTGTTAATAAATTGTTTTTTGTATATATTTCATTATCTATATTTTGCGTATCTATACGATTATTTCTTATTGCTCCTGGTGTATTTATAACACCACCTGTTAATCCCCCTATTAATGCAGAATAACCAGCATTTTTCGTAGTATCTTTTAAATTTATATTTTTACCTAAGGTTAACTTATCATTAAGTGCATCTATATATTCTTGTATTCCTTCTTCTGTTGCCTCAGAACCACTAGCAGCTAGTATTTTAGCAAATGTCTTATTTGATACTTTTTTTCCTATTTGTTTTTGTAAAAAGTTTTCAAATGCACTTCCTGCTTCTGTTTCTGCTAGAGTATTACCACCAAACTTAGTTAAACCTTTTGTAGCAGAACCTAATAATTTACCAGTTAAAATTTCTGATGCTGTTCCTATTCCAGCATTTGCTAAAGCATTATTTTGATTAGCACCTTCATTTATTGCATTTTTATATGCCCTTTGTGCTATATCATTATTATATGCAAGAGTACCACCAACACCAAAAGTAACAGCATCTAAAGCTGTTGCTGTTCCTATTTTTCCTACATTTTCAGTAACATCACCTAATCCTGCTGCTAGCTTACCAGCAAAATTTTTGCCGTAAGTTTTTCTAACAGCTTGATTTTTTAATTCTAATTCTGATGGTAAATATATAACATTACCTTTTTCATCAACATACTTCTCGTTATCTCTTCCACCTAGATTTAAGAGCATTTCTCCTGCTCCTCGTAATCCTCTACCTATTGATTTATCATATACACTTTGTATAAATCCTGGATTATAATTTCCATTGCTATATTTTTCTTTATTATATAAATAGTCAGCTAATGCGTACTTATTTCTAGCTTCTTCTTTCTTTTTATATTCTTCGCTAGCACTTTCAAACGCATTATTAGTATCATCAACCAAATCTAAACCTGTTTTTTTGTTTTGCCTGATATCTTCTGTCTTTATTGTTCTATTATCATTTTTATCTTGATAAGTTAACATTTGTTTAGTTTTATCTGGCCTGTTTTCTTTTACTTTATTTTTCCACATTTCATTAGCTGTATCAAATTCATTTTCGGATTTATTTTTTATTTTTTTTAGGGTATTTAATGTGTTTTTGTTAGTTGAAAAATTCATATTTGAAGTGTCATTTACAGTATATTCTTGTACTGAACCATCTTCTCTATAAAGTTTCATTGTTTTCTTTTTTGCCATTGGAATTTTCACCTACCCGTATTTGTACCATGTTCCGCTTGTACTCTTGTAATATTTGTTTCCATTATATGTATATAGCTGTACTGATGCTTTTCCACCTTGACTTGTTGTTATTTCACCAATTGATCTACCATCCCATTTTAATTTGCTTAATTTTTTTGCTACAGAACTACTGGCTTTTGAACTTCCAGACGAACCATTACTGAATGAATTACTTGTTCTACTAGACGAAGAAGTTTTAGAGCTACTGTTTCTACCACTAGAAGAACCGCCGCCACCACTACCACTACTAAAACGTTGTTGCAATTGTTGTCTTTGTAAAGCTAAATTCTCATTGAATTGTCTTATACTTTCATTAAATTGTCTTTCTTGCATTTGCTGTGACAATATTGCTTGTTCTCTCTCGAATTGTTTTTGTCTTTCATTTAGTAAGTTTTGGATATAGTTTGATTCAATAGTTGCGTTAGCACTTGCTATTCCACTTGAATATGCATTATTAGCATCTGTTGTTCTTCTATTTATATCTGCGTTTGCTGCTGCTTCTCCTGCATTCAATGTATTAATAGATGTTTTTAAGTTGTTAGAATTTTGTAATCTTGCTTGTGCTGCTAATCCACTATTAGCTCTACCTGTAGTTGCTAAATATTCTTGAAAATTTTTAGCACTTAATCTGTTTTGTGCATTTGCACTACTTCTTTGTGTATTATAGCTTGCAGCATTCTTTTGTGATTCTGCATTTAAATCACTTAATGTTTGATTTCTTGTTTTTTCTAAATCTGCTACTGCTGCTTGTTTTTGTGCTTCTTTTAATTTGTTTAAGTCATTTGTATAATCATAGTTTGTTAATGCCATTTTTTTACCTCCTATTCATTTGTTACTACTGGTACTATTTCCCAAGCAGATGAATCCCACTCACCTGTAGTAGGACTAGTACATTTTTGAACAGCATAATTATGTATAACCATATCTCCTATTTCATATTCTGTAGCTGTCGAATATGTATCTTGATTTAATCCCATACCTGTTAATGCTGTTGACATACTTTCATTTACAGTTGCTATTGTTTCTCTTAATTCAATACTTACATCATTTACTATTTGGTTAAAATTTTGTTCTAATTCAGGAATAAAAACACCATTTATAAATGCTTTGATATCATCGCCTGCTTTATCAAATTTTGCTTTTAATTCTGCACTTGTTAAACCATCTGTCGTATTAGGTCTATCACTTAAACCTTGTATATTATCTACATTTGCTGAAAATTTTGTTAAATTTACTGCCATACATTAATCTCCTTTCATAAAAAAAGAAAGCTTATTTGCTTTCTCCAAAACTTTCAATTTTTAATACTAATTCAAGTATTGTACAATCAGTATCTTCATTACTATCTATTATTATTTTTAAATTTGTAAATTTTTTTGCTTTTAATTTTAATCTAAATGGTTGTGGATTATTAGAAATTTGAAAACTAAAATCACTAAAATCTACATCGTCCATTACTTGTACTTTATAATTTATATATTTTTTTACTTGACCTTCACTTCTATTTGAAATATATCCTATTGTTGCACTTGATTTACCTTGAGGTTGCAATACTACCCACATTTTTCTCATTGTTTTTCTTAAATATGGTACCTCAAAATCTGCAAAATTCATTTCCCAATGTGCGTTTATTACTACTTCATCAAACGTTTGAAAATCTTCATCCCATCTGACTATTCTTCCATCATTTAATGCCATATAAATATAATTTCCCATTTCTTCAAAATGAGTAAAAGAATCAGGTATTGAGAGTCTTGAATAAGTCTTATTATAATAATTATAAATATATATTTTATTATCATATCCGAACCACATTTGATTTTCTGATTGATGATCTAGTGTTTTTATTAGATTAAGCGGTAAAGATTTTAAATCTTCTCTTATTTTTTCAGAGATTCTTTCCATGTTTTTCTCATCTCTTACGTTAGTAGCTTTCCATAAAATCAACGCATCTTTATCTATAGTTACTGGATAATTGTCTAACAATTGTCCTTGACCAGGTGCAACATTACCATGTATTTCATTTAAAGGTAATGTTGTAACACTAGGAACAAGTCTTGATGTGCTTTCACCATTTGTTAATGTAACACTTAAACTTTCAGTTGAAATTGTCATATAGTAAGCTTCAGGTCTATTAGTAGTTGCTAATAGTCTATCATATTGCCTTGTTAAATCTGTTAAAGCAAAATTAGAAGGTCCTACATCTACTTGAGCAGTTGCCGGAAAATATTCTACACTAGGAACTCCATCTTCTAATCCACTATAATATGTTCTATTTTGACAGCTAACATTACCATATAAAAATACTCTAGTATCTACATCTCCACCAAAAATTGTACCAAATCTCATGTTTTCTATTATATTTCTATCGCCATCGTCTTTTGTCCAATAAATATCTATATTATCCATGGCTTTTTGTGGGGCGTTTGTAAAAGTAACCTTACCTGTTGTTAAATTAACAGTATAATCAGTATTTAACACTAATTCAACTGTATTTACTAAGACTTTATCAATACTTTCAACATTTTTTTGTGCTATGAAAAATTCTGCGGTTGTTCCGTCACCATTAAAAGTCTGATGTTTCTTACCAGTTAACATATTTATTTCATCATAAAGAATTCCACTTCCATCAGGCGATGAATTTATAAATACTAATGGTACATATCCTTCTACTTCTGCTAAAGTAGTTCCATCCCAACACATATATTTACCACACAAAATATATACTTTTTTATCAAAAGTAAAAAATGAAACTTCATTATCAGGAATTGAACCTATTTCAGTTGGTTCTAATTCATCCCAATGTTTTGTATCATCTACTTCATCTTCTCTTAAATAATATAACTTACCACCTGTTGCTACAAGTAAATATGTAATATTATTTAATTTTGTACAGTACATACCCTTTATTTGAGTTTCAAAATTAAAAAAACTTTTATATCCCATTATTTTTCTTAATTTATTATCATTTGTTATATAAAAATTATCCATATTTCCTGATTCACCTAGTTGTAATTGTGTATCTCCTGTATTTTGAATATTAAGTCCTAGGAACTTTTTTATAGTCGTAGGTGTAACGTTTGTTTTAGTAATTATTTTTGCCATCTAATCACCTCTTAATAATTAAGTTTCGCATCATATACATCTTCTTTTGATATTGGTTTTTGTGGTCTTGGTTTTAGGAACATACCTTTCATTTCTTCATATCTTTGTTCAAAATAATTTGCTAATGCTGTATCTTCGTGTAGCATTAAGTTTGCTGCAAGCCCATTTGTAAGCAATGTATTTGCTTTTATATCATCTATTTGTAATGGTTCTTCTAATGATTCAATTGGTACTGGTCTTATTTGTTCTTCTACTCTTCTATATCTATTTTCAATACCTATTAATTCATTTTGAAGCATTGTAAGAATAAATGGAGCTTTTTTCCTATAATCTGCTATTGTTTGTTCATCTAAACCTGAGGCAGTCATTTCATCAATCATTGCCATAGTTATATTAAAAATTTCTTCTGCTAACATTTTTTTCATCTCCTCATAATAAAAGAACTCAAAAGAGTTCTTCTTTTATCAAGAGATAAACTCTTGATTTAATTAAACATTACCTAAAGAAGTAGCTGAACTTCTGTGGGCATAGCATCCATCTTTTTTACTATCTAAAACGAATGCATCATAGTAAACACGACCTTCTACAAGGTTACCATTGATACCAGGAGGGTTGTCATGGATTTTATATTCTGCTAATTTTTCAGCAGATACAGTTACACTTGGATGTGTGATTATAAAATCAACATTTGATGGAAAATAAGAATCTGGTGCTTTTACTAGTTTAACACCATCAATTTCTCCAACTTGTCCATTGATAAGGAATTTTTGAGCTATATCACTAGCTTTTACAAATGAATCATCTAATTTTAAGAATTTATAAACAGAAGCTTTAATCATAGCAACACGTCCTGATTGAGGAACTTTATTATTATCTAGATAAGCTTGTCCATCTAAGAACTCTTCAAATGCATTACTCTTAGTAATAGCTCCAGGAGTAGTGTTTGTACCTCCGTTTGTTATTGCAGCTTGAGCAATCTTATTAATTCTATAAATATCTTTTGTAGGAACGATTACTTCATCAATTTCTCTTTGAAGTGATTTTCCAGCTCCTTTAACATTCATTTGGTCTACTTGATTTCCTTTATCAATTGTATATGTGAAAGCTTTATCTTGAGTTAGAGTAGCTGTTTGTACGCTATCTTCTAATTCAGCTGGTTCTCCATATCTATTTGATCCTGTTCTACTATAATCATTTAATGCAACTGTTGGAATTGAATAAATTTTTACTGTTTTTACTCCATCCCAGTCATAATCGTGGTTTACTATACCTTCAGTTAAAGATTTTAATTTAAATCTTTCATCTACCTTTTTAGCATATTTTTCAGCTAAGTTTACTGCCATTTTTTATCATCCTTTCTTTTTAAATAAAAAAAATAAGCATTTATTCTGATTCGAAACCTTCTAAGAATAAATCCTTACCTTTGTTTTCATTTACAGTACCATTTGTATTTACTGCTCCAACTGATGAGTTTGAGTTCTTTTCATTTTGCTCTTTGATTGATAATTGTTTCTTTAAATCTCCAATTAACCACTCTGAATAAGCTTGTTTTAAAGAACTATTTTGTGCCTTTTCAAAAACTTCTTTTGGAATAGAATCTGCTTTTACATCAGGAAAAGCTTCAATGAATTCTTCGAATTCTTTGTTTTTATTTTTTTCCTTTTGTACTGCTTCTTCTTTTTCTTTAAGTTCGTTTTCTTTAGCCTGTAATTGCTTACGTAGTTGGCTCGTTGCAATTACCTCCTTAGCAACGTCCTCAGGTACTCCATTTTCTATCATTTCTTCGATTCGAGCTTGCTCTTTAGCTTTTTCTTGCTCTCTTTCATATCTTTCAACTTCTTCGATATACTCATCTACACTCATACCTAATTCTTCTGCTTTTTTATGAAGATAAGTTTCAGCTTTACTTGTTTGCAAGTCATCATATTTTCCTTGCAATTTGTCATAATTAAGTCCTTTCTGATAGTTAGATACTAAATCATCAATATTTTCGATATTTACTGATTCTTTGTTGTATTTAACTTTTTTTGAAAGTGCTTCTAGTAAAGGTTTGAAATCTTCTTCACTATCCTCCTCGCTTTCCTCTTCTTTATCAGTTTCGTTTGGTTCACTATCCTGATTTTCAGATTCTTCTTCAGAGTTTTGATTTCCTTGGCCTTCAATAACTTCATTATCTACTTCACCAAAAAAATCGTCATCGTTCGCTTCAGTATTTTCAACTG
Organism: Caryophanales bacterium UBA3210; assembly: GCA_002363635.1. Lineage (GTDB taxonomy): Bacteria > Bacillota_I > Bacilli_A > RFN20 > CAG-449 > UBA3210. Next base: position 35,950 of record DEWM01000025.1, read on the forward strand.
GTTGGTTTTCTAATACTTCTTCGTTTTCCATAAAATAAATTTCCTTTCTTGCCTATGGTTGGGCATTAAAAAAGAACACTTATGTGTTCTCTAGTGCTACTTATAAGCACTATCGAAAGATATTGGAGTGGAAATATCTCTCGATACTACCTATAAGGTAGTATTTATTAATCAATTTTTTCTGATAATTTAGAATATTCTTTTGCTTTTTCTTTTAATAATTTGATCGCTTTTTCTTTTAATTTTTTATCTTCCATTATTTTTTGGTATGCTTCCAAAGTTCTAACTGCATCTTCAACTTTCCATTTTTCTTCTTGTTCATCTACCACGTTCACTTTTTTCATTATTCTCTACCTCCTATTTGTTCTAATTCAGCCATTTTTTCAGCTTGATTTCTATTCACTATTGTTTCAGGCTCTATTGGTCTTCGATTACCTTGTTCTCCCATCTGAAGTGTATTTGCTAATTCTTCTTCACTTGGTAATGGATTTTCCATATCACTCATCTGTGCTGCACCATCACCTTCTAATGCTCCCATCATTTCAAGCACTTGTTGTTCCATTTGTTCAGGATTTAATTGAAGTAAATTAGCTCTTATATCTTGTGGTAATGTGTCCATAAATTTACCCATTAAATTATATACAGCTTGTTTATACATATCATTTTGTTCTATCGAATTTATTAATTCATTCTTTTGTGGAATTATTTCATCAGGTACTCGTTTTAAATACTCTACAAATTCAATCATTCCATTATTTAATAAGTTATCTAATGTTTGTAAACTAGCAACCTCTGAGAAGTATGAAGCATTACCAACATCAGTTTTAATATGTAACCACATACCTTTTAATTTACTAAAATCAAAATCTTCTACTGTTCTTTCCATGTCATTACCTGATACTACTGGTCTTATACCATAATAAGTAGCCATCATATCTAAAATGATTCTTCCACAGTCTTCTACGAATTCATAAAATGCTGCTTTTACGTTTTCAAGTGGTACTGCAGCACTCTTTTGTATTGCTATTATTGCTGTTGCATTATTCATTGTTACATTACCAAGTGATGCATCTCCTACACCTAACGTTTCTTTTGTGTATTGCATAGCAAGTTCTATAGCTTGCATTATTTGTCCACTCATTGTTGCAGGTTCTAAATATCCTGCTATATTTCTTATAGAATCACCTTGTAAGTTAGTTACTGGTATTTGTGCTCCTATTTCATTTGTCCAACCTTCAATTCTATCAGCATCATATACCGCTGTTGGGAAAGCTGTTAGCATTAAATGATATATAACCATTGCAAACATCTTATTTATCGCTATCTGATTAGGAATTATTCCTGTAGTTTCTGCTCTACCGTGATATGATCCTTTTACTTCTTCCCAGTTATTAAATGCTATTGGATAATAATCTAGGTTTGTTCCCTTCTTTTCGTAAATATAAGCTTCTTTTGTACATTTATTAGCGTATATTTTGCCATTTTCTTTATAATATTTAATTATATATAATGCTTTCTTATAACCTTCTGCATCTGCTTCTATTTTTCCATTATCACCCATTTGGTATTGTGTGTCAGAATCTTCTCTTATATCTTGCCAATTACTGCATCCGTTTGCTTTTGCTTCTTTTTGAAGATTTTTTACTAAATCTCTACCTACTAGGATAATATATGGTTGTTTTTCCACTTTTCTTGTATTTGGATTTCCAAACATTACATTTGTAGAATCTATTATTTCTGCTTTGATTATTCCTTTTATATCGGGATTAGATTGTTTAAATGGAACTTCTTCAGTATCAAAATACCAATGTAAACACCAATCTCCTGTATCAAACCCATCTCCTAATAGTGTTCTACCTAATGCATCAAAATTAACGTTTTCTAATACATTTTTTATTTCTGCATTTGCTAAATCTGTATCTTTTACTTTTTGTTGCATTATTGCATCTC
>DEWM01000108.1 GCA_002363635.1 Caryophanales bacterium UBA3210
TAGATGTAGTTAAGGGTGCTTTTAAAATAGGAGTTCATTACATGTCATTCTATTCTGCAGATACTGATTTAGTAAGAATTACTGGCTATTTAGTAAAAAGAAGTGAAATGGCAAAATATTTTAATGATGAAGCAGTTATTAAGCAAACTACTGCTTTAGGTGCTGAAAATTATAAAACTAATCAATTACAAAATAGAAAGGTTAGAATGGGATAATGAGAGCGCCAATTAATAAAATAATTGATTTTTCTACAGTAGATGGACCGGGTAATAGAACTAGTATTTTCTTTCAAGGATGCAATATTCATTGTGCATATTGTCATAACCCAGAAACTCAAAAACTTTGTATCAATTGCGGGGAATGTATAAAAACTTGTCCTTCAAAAGCTTTATTTATGAAAGATGGTAAAGTATTTTGGAATGAAAAAAAGTGTTCCTCTTGCGATACTTGTATTAATGTATGTACTCATAGAGCGTCTCCTAAAATTAAATATTTAACACCAGAAGAAGTTTTTAATGTTGTTAAAGGTAATGAACCATTTATTAGAGGAATTACAGTAAGTGGAGGAGAATGTTCTTTATATCCAGAATTCTTAAAAGAATTATTTATTCTTGCTAAAAAAGATAATCTTACGACATTAATGGATTCTAACGGAATGATTTTGTATGAAAACTTTCCTGAATTAATGGAAGTAGTAGACGGAGTTATGCTTGATATTAAATCTTGGGATAACGATATATATAATCGCCTAGTAGGATTTGATAATGATAACGTAAAAAGAAACCTTCAATATTTAGTAGATAACAATAAGATTGAAGAATTACGTATCGTCTATGTGCCTAGTTTAGTAGACGCGAAAAATTGTATTGAAGGCATTGCTTCAATACTAAAAGAGAAAACTAAATCTACAAAATTAAAGTTAATTACTTTTAGAAAAAATGGAGTTAGAGGAGAACTTGAAAATCATTCTTCACCTAGTGTAGATGAAATGAATGAATTAAAAGATTTTGCTTTAAAAAAAGGCTTTACTAAAATAGAATTAAGATAGAATCTATATTCTATCAATGCACCTATAGTTTAGTGGTAGAACTGAAGCTTCCCAAGCTTCTAGTACGGGTCCGATTCCCGCTAGGTGCTCCATTAGAACTAAGCATAGCTGATACGATAGTATTGGCTATTTTTTTAGGCTTAAATGTTACAAATAGTAATGATTTATAGAACATTTCAGCCATAAATATGGTCGTATAACACTTGGAAATGTATAAAATACATATACGTTTGTATGGAATTAATGCCTTTGGATAGTCAATACCAACTAGAAATAAAACCAAAAATGTTTTATAATAAGGCTAAAGAAAAAGAAATATAACATAAATTCTATAGTATTATAAAGTTTTATAGGTTTTGAAGGACGGTGAATGTGGTATGAAAAAGTTATTTTTCTTTTTATTGAGCATAATATTTTGTTTTACTATGGTGGGGTGCAAAGCATCTTATACTGACCAATTAATTAAATCCTCTAGTTTTACAAGTTCTATGTCCAATGAAACCCAAACATTAATTTTAAAAAATAATAATAAATTTGACTATTTCGATAAGAATTCGAATATAGATTTAAAAGATCATGATTTTGAAGAAGTTTATGATTATGAATACGAATATTATGTTAAGGGTGAAGTTTTTAGTCTTGAAGTCCATAAAAGAAAGGATCACATTAAGGTTTATTCGCTAAAAGGTTTAACAAGAGACGATAAGCCAGTTTATTTCATCTTTGATAATGAAAAAACTGATTTAAGTGAATATTCCTATTATAAAATCAGTTTATTTGCTACAAGTGAAGAAATAACATCCACATTACTTGATACTTATAGAAAAGAATTAGAAAGAACTGTCGTTATTGTAAAAGGGAGAGTTGATACAGATTGGAAGCTTTATCATTATATAAAGAACAAGAAATATATTCCAATTGATTCAGTAACAATGAACTATAAATCTTGTGACATTGGAATAAATGAAACTATAATACTAGAAGCAATTGTTACTCCAAGACGTACAACAGATGATTCAGTTTATTGGAAAGTAGAAGATAAAAAAATAGTAGAAATTGTATCTACTAAGACGTATACATCAGATGAAGATTATACAAAATATACATGTACAATTAAAGGCTTAACGAATGGAAATACTAATGTTTATTTTAAATGCGCTGATGGGAAATCTCAAACTATACCTATAAACGTTAAGGCTGTAGAAGTAGAAAGTATATCTTTATCCATAACTTTTTCTTCATCAGATCCTAAAATACATCCAAATACTTTAAATACAATATATACTAATTTTCCATTTCAATTACATGCATGTGTTTATCCAGAAGACGCGACATATGATAAGATAAATTGGAGTGTAAATGATTCATCTATTCTTTCAAAATATGAACCAACTTTTAATGGAAAATATTTTTCTATTAAAGCAAAAGAAGCAGGAAATATTGTGGTTACTGCGAATGTTGGAGATATTAGCGAATCAATAACATTAACGTTTATTAATCAAGAATGATTTAATTGGTAAATATAGTCTAACATGGACTTTCATTCATTCGCTTATACTAGATAACTTTCCCTTTTTAAATATATAATAAGTACATCCATAAAGAGAGTGGCAAGGGACAAGCCCGATGAACCACCAGCAACTTACCTATATAGGCAAAGTGCTAAAGCTTGTATGATGGGATTTATTTAGATTTTACATAACTCTCATCATTTCGATGGGAGTTTTTTCCTTTATGGATATGGAAGGAGAAATAATAATATGAATCAAAAAAGTTATTACTTAGTTTCCTTTGGTAAAGAAGGAGAAAATGAGCAAATTGATCCATACTTACAAAATAAGTGTCATGAACTATTAAAAGAGTATGGATTCAAATTAAAAAATCTAGGTGGCTGGGGATGCCCTTGGTATTTTATTGACATCATGAGAAAAGAATATATTCCAGGTAGACCTGGCGTTTGTTATGGGAAAGTTATAGGAAAGCATTTTATGAGTGTAGAAGAATTAAAAGAAGTATTAATGAAAAACTGTGAGAAAGTGAAGAAAACACCTCAAATAACATTAGAAGAATTAAAAGAAATATTCAAAACGGAAGTAAACAAGAAAGATTATCCAGTAGAACAAATCTTGAAAGATATGGAGAAAAATCCAAAAGAATACGAGAAATACTTAACTATGGAAGCACCAGTTTCAGAGATATTAGCAGATTGGACTTAGGTGGAATAAAAAAATAGAAACAAAATCTTAAATAGAATTGTTTCGTCTTTCCTTAACTAATCTAAAGAATGTGCCTCTTGAAACTTTTAAAATAGAAGCAGCTTCAGTATTTGTTATTTCATGATTTATATATTTATCTAATATTTCATTGGTGTTAGGTGGTGTAGATACCTTTGGTCTACCAAACTTAACACCTTTTTCTTTTGCAATTCTAATTCCTTCCATTTGTCTTTCTCTAATATTATTTCTTTCATTTTCAGCGACAAATGACAATACCTGAAGTACTATATCAGATATAAACTTACCCACTAGATTCTTTACCTCGATTCTAGTATCTAGAAGTGGCATATCAAGTACCTTAATATCAGCTTCCTTAGTTTTAGTAATATAACGGGTATCTATTTCTTTATTAATTGTTGCATTTAGTTGTTCAACTAACATTTTATAAATTTATTTGGAATATGGATAGACAACTATCCCTTTTTAAATATATAATAAATACATCCATAAAGAGAGTGGCAAGGGACAAGCCCGATGAACCACCAGCAACTTACCTATATAGGCAAAGTGCTAAAGCTTGTATGATGGGAACAACAAAATTCTAGATACTTTTGCTCTCATCTAACTATGGGAGCTTTTATTTTTCTCTTTATGGCAAAGCATAAGGAGGACTTAAAATGCAAATACTAATTAATATTAATAAGACAAATACAGATTTAGAAAGAGTTAAATTATTTGAACTTCTTTCTAAACTAGAAAAGCAAGGATATAAAATAAATTCCTTATATGGAAGATTTATCTTTGATCTTTCAAATAAAGAAATAATTGATATAGGTGAAGAAGGAAAATTTATTTCTTTAAGTATGGACTTGGTCGATTCTATTTATAAAACTAAGGGATGTTTAGCAGTAATTTTTACAGATAAAAAATATATTGTTTTTAGTAATAGTTATTTCTTAGCAGTACAATTTTGTAATAATAGAAAAGTTAAATTATTAACACCTAATGATGTAATAAATAATTTTGAAGATTTAATAGTGGACGAGAATAAAGATTTACTTAATTCTTTATATTTAGACTAAATTAAAAGCTCTCTAGTTTTTTAGAGAGCGGACATTTATGATTTTTGTAAATAAACATCATCAAATTGAGGTGATGATAAGAAGATTTTTCTAGCATAAGGGCATAGAGGTACAATTTTTGCTTTCTTTTTTCTAGCTTCATTGATAATTAATAAAACTAGTTTATATAAGATTTTACCTGTTTGGATAGGTAAATTAACTGCAGCATTAATGATATACCATTCATCTTTTTTAACTACTACGTCACATTC
>DEWM01000098.1:0-415 GCA_002363635.1 Caryophanales bacterium UBA3210
TCTTAAATCCTACAAAAGAAAGTTTATTTAATGGATATATTGTCGCGACTTATTTAGACCGTACAGTTGATGATATTACATTCTTAGATTTAGTTAGTGTCATTGGACATAAACAAGATCCAGGAGTAGATATTTCTAGAATTATTTTAAGTGCGGATGCACCTATCGAATTCCCACTTGATGTTAGAGAACAACTTAAGGAAATTCCTCAAGAAGTTTCTAAAGAAGAAGAGGTTGGTAGAAAAGATTTTACTGACCATTTGATTGTAACTCTTGATGGAGAAACTGCTAAAGACTTTGATGACGCTGTTGAAGTAGTTAGAGATGGAGATGGCTATAAAGTTGGTGTTCACATTGCAGATGTTTCTCATTATGTAAAAGAAGGCTCTCCTTTAGATAAAGAAGCTTTCTCTAG
>DEWM01000098.1:526-2762 GCA_002363635.1 Caryophanales bacterium UBA3210
TGTTCTCTTAACCCAGGAGTAAAAAGATTAGTTCATTCTTGTATTTTCCACGTAGATAGTGAAGGTAATTTATCTGAACCAGAAATCTATCAAGGTGTAATTGAATCTAAAGGTAGATTAACTTATACTTATGCGAATAAATTATTTAATAAAGAATTAAAAGAGAATGAACATAAATCTAAAGAAATCGATGAACTTCTTTATTTGCTTAGAGAAGTATCTCGTAAGATTAGGAAAAGAAGGAGTAGAGATGGTGCGCTTAATTTAGATACTACTGAATTACAATTCTTAGTAGATGAAAAAGGTGAACCATACGACGTTATTAAAAGAACTCAAGGAGAAGGTGAAAAACTCATTGAGGATTTAATGATTAGTGCAAATGAAATGGTCGCGACTATCTTTGAAAAGAAGAATATTCCTTTCATCTATCGTATTCACGAGCAGCCTAAAGCTAAAAAGATGGAAGCGTTCATTTCTTTATCAGGTCATTTAGGATATAAATGTAATTTCTCTTCTTTGGCAGTTGAACCTATCGACCTTGCTAGATATCTAGATTCTTTTGAAAATGGTCAAGATAAGGAAATCATTTCTATGATGTTACTTAGATCTTTAGCAAAGGCTAGATATTGCTGCGATAACAAAGGACACTTTGGCCTTGCAAGTAAATGTTATTGTCATTTTACTTCTCCAATTAGAAGATATCCTGATTTAATTGTAGCAAGAGAAATCGATCGTTTCTTAATTGATAAAGATAATGAATATGATTTAACATTTGTAGACAATCTAAATTACATTGCAGAAGATACATCCGCGAAAGAAAGAAGAGCAATGACTATCGAAAGAGCAGTCGATGATTTAGAAAGTGCAAAATATATGTCTAAACATATTGGAGAACAATTCTCTGGTATTATTACTGGTATGACAAATAATGGATTATTTGTTGAAACAAGTATCGGTATAGAAGGATATATTGATTATGTATCTCTAGAAGATGATTTCTATGTCTTTGATGAACAATATATGACTGCTAGAGGAAAATTCCATCATCATGAACATCATTTAGGTGATGAAGTTGATATTACAGTTGTAAGTGTTAATATAGAAGCAAGTCAAATTACTTTTGAGTTAGTAAATAATGAAACTACAAAAGTTTCTAAAAAAACTCAAAAGGAACATAAATCTAAAGAGAATGCTCATAGAAGAAGACATTCTTCAAGTAAGAAAGGAAAGAAGCATGGCAGAAGATAAAAACGGTATAAAAGTTATCACTTCTAATCGTAAAGCAGGATTTGAATACTTCCTTTCTAATAATTTAGAAGCAGGTATTGAATTAAAAGGAACGGAAATTAAATCGTTAAGACAAAATGGATGTTCTTTAAATGATTCTTATGTAATTATTAAAAATGGAGAAGCTTTTATTCTTGGTATGAATATCGCTCCATATGATCATGGTAACTTAAATAACCATGAACCATTAAGAACTAGAAAATTACTTCTCCACAAAAAAGAAATTAAGAAATTCCAAGATGCTATAAAAACTAAGGGGTTTACAATTGCTTGTACAAAAGTGTATTTTAAAGGTGGAAAAGCTAAAGTTGAAATCGCTCTTGCTAAAGGTAAAAAACTCTACGATAAACGAGAAACTATTAAGAAGAGAGACACTCAAAGGGAGATAGAGAGGTCACGTTAATGAAAGAATATTTAAAAGACTACTTATATTCGGGAACTAGTATTCAAATGTATCGATTTGATGAACTATCTTTTTTATGTGCGAAATATAAGACTCAGTTTTTTAAATTTTTTTCTTTTAACAAAATTAAATCTATATTATCTAAAGATTATAAACATATTACTAATAGAGAAGTTAAATACTTTATTAATAAGAGTGTTAATGCTCTATATGATTCAACTTTAATTGTTGAACCTAATAATAAAGAATTAAAACTATATTCTAAAATTCTTGGTTCAAGAGAGGCTATTGAAACTACTATTTTTAAAAGTGGAGATTTATCATCTGGTAATTTAAATCACAAAGCTTGCTTTATTATATATAAGGATAATGAGAAGAGTATTGCTTATTACAAAACTTTATTTAACGAAAGTGAAATATTATATGTTGATGATTATTTAGGCGAATCTATTAGTAATGTTATCGATAAAATCGAATTAGAACTCTTAAAAGATGATTCTGAATTATATTTTATCGATGCGAAAATCTATACAAATGTGATAGCAA
>DEWM01000098.1:2831-9927 GCA_002363635.1 Caryophanales bacterium UBA3210
TGCAATAGTATTATAAATACTATAAAAAGTATAAAATGTTTAAATTAAGAGTCTGAATTTTTGAAAAATCAGACCTTTTTTTGTTTTTGTAAGCGATTTCATTGTATTTTTTATCAATTTAAAAAAAATTTTATTGACTCTATACAAAAAATAGTGTTTTATTAAAGTACGTATTTAAAATTTAATATAAGAGGTAGTGAAGACGTAGGATTCTTCGTATTTTTTATAACATTTTAAGCGTAAATAATGTTTAGGAGGATAATAATATGAAAAAAACATTAAAGTTATTGGGACTTGGTGCAATCTTAGCAGCATCAGTAGTCTCATGTGGACCAACTAATTCAGAAGTAGATTTAACAGAAGAACCAGAAATCTGTCAGAAATTAGGTATTTCACAAAAGGATCTTGAAAAAGAAATTTTAGGTGACTACACAGCAAAATACAACGTTGGTGCAGCAATTGTTGACTCAACAAGAACACTTGAACGTTATAAAGCATTTGCTGAAGCAGAATACGATTTAATCTATGAATCAGCAATCATTGTTCCTTGGCTTTCACAGTCTGGTTACTCAGCAGCTGTTTCAAAAACAGTTCCTTATCAAGCAGGTAAAGCTTCATACGGCTTAACAGCAGATAAGTACAAAAACGTTGTTGTTACTAACGAGGCAATGACAAAAGAAAAGAGAGCAGCAGTTAAAGCAGCTTACGATAGTGGTGCTCAAGCAATGCCTATTACAGCAGATTCAGAAGGCTTCATTTCACTTGCAAACGTTAACGCAAACCCAGTAGTTGGTGCTGATGGCAAATATACAGTTGGCGGTGTTTCATTCGATACAAAGAAGACATTAAATGTTTCTTATGCATCTGATGTTGGAAAAGCAAAATATAACTATTTAACAAATACTTGGACATACAACTCACAGAAATATACAAACATGGTTGATGGCTTAGTAGAAAATGATAAATATGGTAACATCGTTGGTGCTATCGCTACAAAATATAAAGCAGTAACAAATGCAGATGGTTCACAAACATGGACATTTAAACTTAGAAATGATGCTAAGTGGGTTAAAAACTCAGATGGTTCAGAATATGGAGTAGTTAAAGCAGGTGACTTCGTTAACTCAATTAAATATGTATTAAATGCATTAAATGCTTCAGGTACAGCAAGCATTGTTACAGGCTTATTAAAAGGTGCTGAAGAATATAACGCAGCTACACTTGCAGCTATTGAAGCTGGTCAAGATGCAAACGCTGTTGATTTCAGCGGTGTTGGTGCTAAAGCAGTTGATGATTTCACATTAGAATTAACAACTAAAGTTGAAACACCATACTTCTTATCATCATTAACATATTCACCATTCCTTCCTTCATCAGCACAATATATGGCTGAAGTTGGTACAAAATGGGGTGAAGATGAAAACCACATCTTAGTCAATGGTGCATTCAGACAAACAGAAACAACATTAGGTTCAAAACTTGTATTTACAAAGAACGATAAATACTACGATAAAGATCACGTATATATTGATACATTAGTTCAGAAGTTCATTGATGGTACTGCTGGACCAGATACAAACAGAAAGAGATATGAAGCTGGTGAAGTTGACTCATTCACAGTCTCTGCTAAAGATAAAGAAGGCTGGAAAACATACGTTACTGGCGAAGATGGCACAGGTACACAAAGAGATCCAGCAAATCCAAACTGCAATGGTATCTTATCATCAGGTGGTTCAACATACATTGGTTACTACAACTTTATTAGACAGAACTGGAAATATAACGATAACTCTTTAAGAAAGACTGATGAAGAAAGAGTTGCAACAGCTCAAGCATTAAGAAACAAAAACTTTAGAAAAGGTTTCTTATATGGATTAGATGTCTTACACTACTTATCACAATATAAACCAGGTTCAGAAGCAGAATGGTTATATAGATCATATACAAATAGAGAATTAACATATGCTACAGATACAGACGGCAAGTCAAAAGATTATGGAGAATATGTTGATGAAGTATACAATAGAAAACAGGGAACAACTGGTGTTTCATTATCAGGTATTAAGAATGCTGAAACAGCAGGTAACTCAGACCCAGTATTCGATGCTTCAAAAGCAACAAAATACTTCTCAGATGCTAAGAAAGCATTAATTGATTCAGGTACATTAAAAGAATCTGATTTCCCAATTAAGGTTGACGTTATTGCTGATATGGAAGCAACAACAAGAGCTTACGAAGAAGAAATGTATTCTAAATTAGAAACAGCTTCAAACGGTGTTGTTGATATTCAGTTAAATGTTCCTGCATCAGATGATGAAAATCAGGACTGGGGTTCAATCTCAAATAACTATGACTTCTCAATGTGGTCAGGTTGGGGACCAGACTATGCTGACCCACAAACATTCTTACACACAATGATTGTTGGTGGCGACATGGTTGAACAATTAGGCTTCTAATTTAATTAAAACGACCTACAAAATTCATAATTTAAGAGGGAGTACTTTACATACTCTCTCTTATTTTTTATCATATAAAATGATAAATTTTATCTTAAAAAGAAAGGATGGAAACTATGGATACTACTTTAAAACAAGAAAACAAGTTTTTAGTGGCATTAAAGAAGGTTGGACGTGCTTTTAAAAACCAAACATTCTTATACATTGTAAAACGTGTTTTATCTTCATTATTCACATTAGTATTATTAGTTGCATTAGTAACTGCTTTAATTAGATTGTTACCTGATACAAAATTCTATGATGTTGCTACATATAAAAAGATTGCTGGTACTAGCAAAGTAATGGCAAATAGATGGAGATCAATGCAATTATTTTTAGCAGGTAGAGCAGATGCAAATGGCAACCCTGTACCTGTACTTTATTCAATTGGTAGATATATTTTAAATATTTTACCTTACTACAAAACAATCCCTCAATCATGGACAGATTATTCATGTACAACTGTTCTTGAATCATGGACTGGATTTGTATATTTAGGCTATTCTAAAAGTATGTCAAGTTATGTCACTAACGTTATTGCAAGCAGAATGGGCATTTCATTTAGAATTTCACTTTATACAATTATTTTCTCATATCTTTTTGCTGTACCTCTAGGTATTGCAATGGCTAAAAAGCCAGGCGGAACAGTCGATAAAATCGGTAACGTTTTTATCGTTCTTAACTATGCTATCCCAGGATTAGTATTCTACTTAGTTATGTGGGATGTTTTAGGCAACGCTAATGGTGCATTCGGTTGGGCAAACTTTGGTTTAGCATATGATGAAACTAGACCATTAACTTTAGTACCACCTATTTTCTGTATTGTCTTCTTAGGCATTCCAGGTATTTCAATTTGGGTTAGAAGATTTATGATCGATGAATTATCATCAGATTACGTTAAATTTGCTAGATCAAAAGGTTTATCTGAAAATAGAATTATGTATACTCACGTTTTAAGAAACGCTATGGTACCACTCGTACGTAATATTCCTGCTACATTCTTAGGCGCTATTATCGGTTCTTACTATGTTGAAAAGATTTGGACAATTCCAGGTACTGGTTTATTACTTGTTAAGGCATTACAGGGTGTTACACCAGATATCGATTTAATCGAAGGCTTAACAGTAATTTATGCTGCTATCTCAATGGTTTCATTCTTACTCGGCGACTTAATTACAATCTTATTTGATCCTCGTATCAAATTAGAATCTAACTAGGAAGGAGGATAAATTATGGAAAACGTAGAAAATAAACAAGTTTTAGAAAATCCTAATGACCAGAATTTAGACAGTCTCTTTGTCCCAGTTAAAATTGATGAAACTGAATCAGAACACATTGCTGCAGAACCATATTCATATTGGAAAGCAGTTATGAGAACATTCATTAAGAGACCTGCTGCTATTTTCGGTACAATCTCATTTACTATCTTAATCTTAGCAATTATCATTATTCCTTTCTTTGCTCCAGAAGGATACGATGCATCTAACACTGCATTAATTCACGCTGCTCCTTCAGCAGAACGTATTTGGGGTAGTGACTTAATGGGTAGAGATTTATTCTTTATCTGTTTCGTTGGTTTAAGAAAGTCATTATGGCTTGCACTTATTTCTTCAGCAATCAACATTGTTGTAGGTACATTACTTGGCTTAGCATGGGGCTATTTCAAAAAATTAGATAGAATCATGATTGAAGTTTATAACTTAATCAGTAACGTCCCTAGCTTATTACTTTATATGTTACTTGCATTCATTTTGGCTAACTCATTCCCTGAAATGCCATCTGAAGCAAAATTAATTATTTCATTAACATGTACTGGTTGGTTAGGTATCGCATTATTCGTTAGAAACCAAACATTAATCATCACAAACCGTGAATACAACGTTGCATCTATTACATTAGGTACACCTGCATTCAGAATTATGATGAAAAACTTATTACCTTACTTATTACCAATCATCATTACTCAACTTTCATTATTAATCCCAGGTATGATTTCAAGTGAAGTTTCATTATCATACTTCGGTGTTGGCTTACCAGTTACAACAGTTTCAGTTGGTGCTGTCTTAAACAATGGTATTGCTCAATTTACACTTTACCCATGGGAATTATTATGGCCTGCTGCTGTATTAGCATTCGTCATTTTCACATTCTACTTAATCGGCTTAGCATTATCAGATGCTATGGATCCAAAGAAACATAGATAGGAGGAGTTAATATTATGGCAAACATGAAAAACGTAAAATTAACAAACCCTGCTGATGTTAAGAAGGGTGAAGTTATCGTATCAGTTAAAGATTTAGTTGTTCAGTTCTCTGTTAGACATAGAATCTTAACTGCTATTAGACATATCTCATTAGATATTTATAAAGGTGAAACAATTGCTATCGTTGGTGAATCTGGTTCTGGTAAATCAGTTTTCACAAAAACTTTAACAGGTATGCTTGAAGAAAACGGTAGAATTTCAAACGGTTCAATTGCTTATGCTGGAACAGACTTAACTCAGTTCCATACAAACGAAGATTGGTTAAATATTCGTGGTAAGAGAATTGCTACTGTTTTCCAAGATCCAATGACTTCTTTAAACCCATTAAGAAGAATTGGTTCACAAATCACAGAAGTTATTAGACTTCATAGAGGCTTAAGCAAAGAAGCTGCTAAAGCAGAAGCTATTAACTTATTAAAGAGAGTAGGTATCAAAGATGCTGAAAATAGATATAACGACTACCCATTCCAATATTCAGGTGGTATGAGACAAAGAGTTGTTATCGCTATTGCTCTTGCATGTGCTCCAGATATTCTTATCTGTGATGAACCTACAACTGCTCTTGATGTTACTATTCAAGCTCAAATCCTTTCTTTAATTAATGAATTAAAGCAAGAATATGGATTTACAGTTATCTTTATTACTCACGACTTAGGTGTCGTTGCAGAAGTTGCAGACAGAGTTGCTGTTATGTATGCAGGCCAAATTGTTGAATATGGTACAGTTAACGAAATCTATTATGATCCTAGACATCCATACACATGGTCACTTCTTTCATCTTTACCACAACTTGGTGAAAAGGGTGAAACATTATATTCAATCACTGGTACTCCTCCATCATTATTTAACGAAATTAAAGGTGATGCATTTGCTCCACGTAACCCATACGCTCTTGAAATCGACTTCGTCAAGGAACCTCCAATGTTCAAAGTAAGTGAAACTCACTATGCAAAGACTTGGTTACTTGATCCACGTGCACCAAAGGTTGAAAGACCTGCAATTATTGGTGAAATTAGCGATCGTGTCGCTAAGATTTACTCACACGGAGGTGAAGAATAATGGCTAAAGAAAATAAAACATTAGTTATTGATGAATCTAATATTGGTTCATATTCTATTGCTGATAGAGACATTGTTCTTTCTAACGGTAAAAAGAATAAATATGGTTATCCAGTAGTTTGGCCTTCAAAGACAATTATCGGAAGAAGAATTTATTTATCTTTCGTTAATGCAACTATTGAAGACTTAAATGGTAATAAAATTACTGAAGATGTTGCTAACTTCGATATCTTAGATAGAGAAGAATTTGATGCAACTGCAAAAGATGCAGAATTAAAAGCAAAATTCATTTTAGCATTAATTTCCAAAACAAGATGTGTTAAGGGTGGTGTTTACTTCAATGGTGAATACTATACTGGCAAACTTGATGATAAGAAAGTTGATAGACTTGCAAAATATATCATGAGCAAATACTTCGTTATCGACGATCATGATGTATTACTTAAATATATTGATAAAGATGCTAATGGTTTACCAAAATTCTGGCCAACAAAGACTAGAGATGGTAGAACTGTTATCTTCTCAGCAGTTAATGCATTTATCACTAAGAAAGATTCTACAAATCACTTAGCAGAAAATGTTAACTTCAATATTTTCAAAGGTGATATCTTTGATTTATCAAAGAAAGAAGATAAAACAAAAGTTGAAACTATTAGAACATTACTTGATCCAAATAGTGTTGTTAAAGGTTTCTATTACAAAGGTGAAATTCTTCCAGAATCATTAAGTGTTTCATTTAAATTATATTTAGAAAAAACATTTATTAAGAA
This sequence comes from Caryophanales bacterium UBA3210, assembly GCA_002363635.1. Classification (GTDB taxonomy): domain Bacteria; phylum Bacillota_I; class Bacilli_A; order RFN20; family CAG-449; genus UBA3210. The sequence goes on from DEWM01000098.1 coordinate 9,418, forward strand.
AAACTTCACAGTCAATGATAGAGACTTCTTATTCACATATGGTTCAAAAGATTCTAAGAGTGGATTTAACCTTTTCTGGCCAATGCAGGATAAAGATGGTAGAGATATTCAAATCTCTGTTGTTAACGCTTCTGCAAACTGGATTGATGGAGAACAATATTCTAACTTCGACGTCTATTCTGATGAACACTTCGATTTAACTAAAGAAGAATTCCAGATTAAGATGAAGATTATTCAAGAATTATTATCTCAAAAAGGTCTTGTTACTGGTGGATTATACTTCGATGGTGTTTTAATCCCAGGTGGCAATAAGCCATATGAAATTGATAGAAGAAAAGCTAAAGTTGAAAAGGCTTTAAAGATTTACATTGATGACAATGAAGACTTTGTAAGAATTTCTCAGCATTTTACAACTGAAACTGCTTATAAGCTTTTAAGACTTATGTCTAGAGCTCAAAAACGTTATCCAGATTCAAAAGAAAAAGTTCCTTCAATGGATAAGTCATTCAT
>DEWM01000069.1:0-3680 GCA_002363635.1 Caryophanales bacterium UBA3210
ATGGCGGAGAAAATGGGATTCGAACCCATGCTGGCTTTCACCACTGGCAGTTTTCGAAACTGCTCTCTTCGACCACTTGAGTATTTCTCCGTATGTTTATAATTATAACTACATATATTAAAAAATTAAACAAATCTTTGTTTTACAAAGATGAATCTAATATAATTAGGTGTAGGAGAATTTATGGAATTTGAAATCTTTGGTTGGACCTTTAATTTATCAATTCATTGGCCACTACTAATATTAGTTATATTGTTTGTCATAGTCTTATCATTTGGACTAGGCATTTTAATATACACTAAAAAAGTAAATTCAACGATTAAGAACTTTAAATCCGGTAAATCAAATACTAGATTCTATACTATCTATTTTAATGAAAACAAAGTCTATGTAGTAGATAAACGTAATTTAACAAATAAACGAATCTTCACTCTAGAAGAATTCTATCATTCAATATCAGATGAAGAATACATCAAAGTAAAGATGTGGATGACTGAATTATTATATAAAGATAAATCAATGCAAGATTCATTAGATGTTCAAGTAAGATTAAATAAAGATAATTCATTAATATTCGGTGTTCTTACTTGTACAAGCATTGATTATGATAAGAAGATTGCACACGTTGAATGTAAACTCTTCCCTGAATATAGAAGAACGTATCTAAGTACATCCAATAGTTCATTTAACCCAGAATTACAAGAAGGCGAATTAAAGAATTATTTCTATTTATCAGATAAGAATATGACAACAATGTATGTCATAAGATTATATTCTAAAGAAAACTTAGGTCATTCTAATACCTCCTTTAGAGCGAAAACTATCTTAATGAGATTAATCATCTCTAGATTACAAAAGAACTTAAATGATAGTAAAAGAATTTGTTTAACCTCAAATAACGAATTAATCATTCTCGATATCGCTTCAGGATATAAGAAAGATATTATCGCTTTCTGTCATATCATCGTTGAAGATATTGAAAAAGTCTTATTCCAATCATCTGTACAAGATGATTACTCCTTCATTATTGGTATTTGTTATGACCGTAATAAACAATACGATTATAAGACCATGTATAACAACGCTAAAGAAGTATCAATCTATGGTCAAAAGCAAGGCCAAGATCAATTTATCTTCTATTCACCAAATAAAGAATATGCAAAAGATACTTATCAAGATACCCTCAATACACTTAAAGCTACTCTTGATAACAAAGCAATCTCAGTTAGATATACAACTATCTACAACTTAAAAGCACGCACTGAAGGCTTCACCTGTGAATTCTTACCAGATGATTCATTACTCCCTTCAATACATGAAATCTTCAAGATTGCAGACCATAACAAAATCAATTTAGATTTATATAGTGTTCTATATGAAAAAGTAAATACAGCATATACATCTAAATATTTCCCTACTAAAGAAAAACGTAGATTCATTATTAGATTCAAACTAAAAAACTATAGAACAATTCTAAAGGTAGTAGATTCTTATCCAGTACCAGAAAATGTTAGAACAATATTCACAATTACAGACGACGATTTATCAAATGTCGCGTCAACTGATAGTAAACTCTTAGAAAGTGCCTTAAAAGCTCTTAAAGCAGACGACAGAGTAAGACTTGGCTTACAATTCAAAACAACATCAATTGATATTTCTGATGAATTATTAGATCACTTCTCTTATTTCATCTTCAACCAAAATGATGACTTCCCAGATTTATTAAAATCTGCAAGAAACCAAATCTTAATGCAAAACTTAATTGCAACTCTTAAGAACCATCCATATGGTAAATTAACTGGTATTAACCTTGCAAACTTTGATAACGTAGAATATTTCATTAACTTAGGTTTTAGATATGTCGCTTCTCCTTACTTTGGATCAAGTGTTAATACACTTCCATCTAATGATACTAAGAAGTTAACTAGACTTACTTCAGTAGGTAAAAAGCTTAGAAAACAGATATAAGATTCTTAGATTCTTTCTAGGAATCTTTTTTATATTTAGTTTTCAATTATTCTTTCGTAATTCACATCAAAAAAACTTTCCTAACTAAGTAGGAAAGCTTAATTTTATTTATTCTTTTCTTCGTTTTTAATTGTCTTCTTATAGATTTTTTGAACTAAATCTTCTAAACATAATTGATCAATATCTGGAATATCACTCTTTTCATTAACTTCAACGAATTTTCTAAATTCATTTAAGTTCATAATGTAATTTCCAGGTGGGCAATTCTTAATTTCATCTAAGATACATGTGTCATTGACAAGAATTACTGAAACAAAGATTCCGTCCATTGCATTAACGCTGCTCTTAATGTAATTAAGTCTAGCAGTTGCAAGTAGCATAGGATTTTTAATTCTTTCTATATTAGAAGATGAATTATATTTTAACCATTGAGCATCTTCATAATTACCACTTACTGGTGCATCATAATATTTAGTACCAATACAGTAAATAAATTTATTAGTAAATAAGATGTGGTCAAAATGAATAATTTTATTTTCGATAGATAACGCTACTTGATTAATCACGTAAAAATCCTTATCTTCCGCCAAAGAATAAACTTTTCTTCCAACAATACGAGCAAAGAGTTTACGTTCTCTAAGAGAAACTAGCTTTGGCCATAAGATAAGTAGTATTCCTGCAATAATAATTAAAGTAATTACGACGATTAATACTACGAGCATTTTATCTCCTAACTAATATTTATTCTTTAATAGCAACTTCAAGAGCAATTTCCATCATTTGTTTGAATGATGTTTGTCTTTGTTCTGCTGTTGTTTCTTCATGAGTAATGAATGAATCAGAAACTGTTAAAATTGTTAAAGCTTTTTTGCCTAAGTAAGCTGCGTTGCAGTATAAAGCATATGATTCCATTTCAACACCTAAGATTCCAAGCTTCTGCCATTTTTTCCATACTTCTGGTTGATCATTATAGAAAATATCAGATGCTAAAACGTTACCAACATGGACGTTTTCTTTTGGCATAATCTTATTTGCAATTTCATATGCATCTTTTAACATATCAAAGTCTGCAATTGCAGAATATGTTCCAGGGATTCCATATTGTGAGAACCAATTTGAGTTTGTACATGAACCTTGTCCTAAGATAACATCGAAGACTTTGCAGTCTGGTGAATATGCTCCACATGTACCAATACGGATAATTTTTTCTACTCCATATTGATCAAATAATTCATATGAATAAATACCAATTGAAGGCATACCCATACCTGAACCCATAACAGATACTTCGTGTCCTTTATATTTACCAGTGAAGCCTAACATATTTCTAACACCGTTGACTTGCTTAACATCTGTTAAGAAATTTTCAGCGATGAATTTTGCTCTTAATGGGTCTCCTGGCATTAATACTGTTTTAGCGAAATCGCCCTTTTGTGCATTATTGTGTGCTGTGCTCATTTTTAATCCTCCTCATCAACATCAATAATTGTTGTGCCTGATAATATATCAGTAAAAGTACGCTTATCTCTTCTACCAACTAACGAATAGAATGATGCGAAAATAGAAAGTCCAAAGGTAGTAACAAAAAGTAAAATATGACCAAAGAATTCTCTTACGAATAAAGTACCAAAATCCACTTTATCTCCATTGCCTTTAACAATCCTAAGTCCAAAAAATTTCATTCCAATAGTTTGACCATTAAATATAGAAGG
>DEWM01000069.1:3806-13739 GCA_002363635.1 Caryophanales bacterium UBA3210
TCACTGGAAGAAGGTTCATTAATGTTATGGATTAGTAAAAGAATAGGTCTAAGCATGGTTAATAAAACAAGTGCATAACAAAGCGCAAAATCAAATAATGCCGCAATTGTACGTCTACCTGTCTTTGCATATTTAATCATATAGATCACCTTCTTTTTCTATGTACTATCTTAACATTAAAACTTTATAAAATAAAGTTAAAATAATACGCTAGTAGTTAGCTCTAAACGATAAATTCTTCTTTGACGGATATCAAAGATAAAATCAATTTGTTTTTCACCCCATCTACATTCTTGTTTAATAGCAGCAGATGATTCGAATCTTCTTAATTTTTCAAACTTAGGAAGATTCTTTCTTAAACCTTTTTCAAGAGTTTCAATAGGATAAGTTTTATCTTCATCGATTACATATAAGACTGTGTCTTTTGTAAAGAACTTATAAAATCCATCAAAATCTTCTTTTTCAATTTTTTCAAAAAATAAATCTACTAATTCTAAATTTGTCATTACTTTACATCCTTTATTTTGGTAACGTATCTAGTACCATATTTATTTAATGCAATCTTTCTAACATTCTTTTCACCATAGACTTTTCTCATTTCTTTGATGTAGTCATAAACTTCATTCTTGTCGACAATAGCAAGCATTGTACCTGCAAAGCCTCCACCATGAACTCTACTAGCACCGTGGTGAATAATCTTCTTAGAAAGTAATAAACCTTTAGGTAAGTTTTCTTCTATAGAATTAACATAGCAGTTCTTTAATTGATAGAAAGATGATTCACCAGATTCATTAATCATCTTAATAAATGTTTCTTGGTCTCCTTCTTTCATAGCTTTTAAAGCTAATTCAACTCTATGGTTTTCTTCAAAATAATGTTTTGCTCTTAAATATGCTCTTTCACTTAATTTAGCAATGATTTCATCTTTACGAGAATAGAAATCATTTTCATCAACTTCTCTTAAGACATCTTTACCAAATAATTTAGCTACATCAAACATATCATCCTTAATTTGAGCGTAGTTAGCAGTTAACTGAGAATGAGAATCTCTAGTATTAATTAATACTAAATCAAAATCTTTTAATGTTGATTGTAATGAGATAACTATAGGGTCAGTAGTTGACTTAAAGTCCATATAGTTAACTCCACCGAAAGCAATACCAGATTGGTCAAGAAGTCCACATGGTTTATTGAAATAAACAGATTCTGCAAATTGACCAATTACTGCTTCTTCGAAAGGTTTAATAACATCGTTATTATAGTAGAAAGAAACGATCTTTGTAATTAAGTTTTCAAAAGCTGCAGAAGAAGATACACCTGCACCTTTGAAAATAGTAGTTGTTGTGACAACCTTGGCTCCCCCAATCTTATAACCAAGTTCTTTCATCTTGAAAAGAACGCCTCTAATAATACCAATAGATTGGTTATATTCATCTTCTCTCTTATCAAGGTCATTGATATCAACCTTCATAACTGGGAAGCCATTAGTTTTATAAATGAAATAGTTATCATCTGACTTTTTAGCAACTGCTAAAATGTTAAGGTCAATAGAAGATACCATAACTTTACCATGATTATGGTCAGTATGGTTTCCAAGTAATTCAATTCTACCTGGAGAAGAAAAGACATCTTCTGCTTCTTCTTTAAAATAATCTTTAAAATCTTTTGTTAATTTATTTACTCTAAGAGCAAATCTAGAATTAGTTTTCTTTTCCATAATAATTAAAATCCTACTTTCTTCATGAAACGGTCAAATGCTTCTTCACCCGCTTCATTTTCTTTAAATACTGCTGTGTTTTCAAGGATATGTTCACAAGTATCCCCGATATATTTAGTAACGATATCTTTAGATTCTTCTAAAGTATTCTTTGTTCCATATTTAGATACTAATGAATTAATCATATCTTTATGTACACCCATATCTTCTTGAGAAGATAAAACTTCACTTGAAGTAACTTTACCACTTAAGATTTCTTCAATAGTACCCATTTGACGTTTAAGTCTAGCAGGTAAAATGAATAAGCCCATAGCTTCAATTAAACCAATACCTTCTTTCTTGATATTGTGGTATTCCTTATGAGCGTGGAAGATACCTTCTGGGTTAACTTCATCACATCTATTATTTCTTAAGATTAAATATAAAGCGTATTCTTCGCCTTCTTTTCTTGAGCAAGGAGTAATAGTATTGTGTAAACCATTATTATCATTAGAGATAACACCTACTGATTCATCATCATATTTTCTCCATTCATCTAAGAATCTACATGCTAATTTTGCAATTGATTCTTTATTCTTAGAAGCAAGTTTAATAGTAGAGTTATACCATTTTAAATGAGAAACTCTAACATCTTTAAATTCTTCATGAACATATGTTTTACCTTCTTTTGATGAGAAGACAGGAAGTAAGTGTCTACCACCCTGATAATGTTCGTGAGATAAAATAGATCCACCGACAATTGGTAAGTCAGCATTAGAACCAACAAAGAAACCTGGGAATTCATCTAAGAAATCAAGTAACTTAGTAAATGTACCATGGTTAATAGACATATCTGCATGTTTTCTATTAATGCAAATTGCATGTTCATAATAATATCCGTATGGAGAATATTGTAAGAACCAATCTTCTCCTCCTAGTTTACAAGGAACATATCTAATAGTTCTTCTTGGAGCCTTCTTTAAAGATCCCCAGTAACCTAAGTTCTCTTCACATAATAAGCACTTAGGATATGCTGTAGATTTTTCAAGTTTAGCTTTTAAAATATCAGCATTAGATTTTTCTGGTTTAGATAAGTTGATAGAAATTTCCATCTTATATCTATGAGAAGTATCTTCCCAAACAATGTTTTTATCAATTGCGGATTTTGCAACATAATTGTTTTTAATTTGATAATCATAGAAGAAATCTAAGGCTGCATCTGTACCTTTAGATAACTTAATTTCATTGAACTTTCTTAAAAATTCCTGAGGTTTATAAGAAACTACTCCAATTAATTCATCAATTAATAAATGAACATTAGAAGAATCTGCTTTACCTTCTTCTACTAGTTCCTTAGTTAATTTTTCAACAAGTTCATCTGGTCTAGATAATGATTTAATATGTTCAACATCAACTGCTTTATAAGATGGTTCATCAAAACCTAAGATCATAAGTAAAGTGTTTCTAGCATAAATATCATCTAAATCTTCTAAGCCTAAATGAGCTTTACCATATTCTACTAATTCATTTAATGTATCTAATAACATAACTATTTTCTCCTCTCAATTTCGTAACTAATGTATTCTTTATAAAATTTATTTTTTTCTAGTATTAATGATTCATTGTCGTAAGCTTTTCCTTCACATTCAATGGCCACTCCTTTAAAAGGACGTGGAGAATAAACATGAAGTATAGGATAAGTTGATTTAACTTTTAAAAGATATTTACTACCTTCTAATATCGAATCATTTTCTTTCTTTTTATCTAAGATGAAGTCTGTGTCGTAGGTACCTACTACCGTTTTTTCTACTTCTTCATAATCTTTAATAATCTGTTTACCTTTTCTAAAGTCATAAATCTTATTAACTTTATCTTCTTTAACAAAGAGTAGATCTTTATCTACCTCTACATACTTACTCGCATCTATCGTAAGTTTAATTTGACTTACGTCTTCTTCTCCTAGCCTCCAGTAATTATGGTTAGTTAAATTACAGATAGTATCTTTATCTGATATTGCTTTAAACTCAACATCAATCTTATTTTGATTTTTATAAACAGTATATTTAACATTAAGACTTAAATTACCAGGATAACCTTCTTCTTTATCTTTACTAATTCTAGAGAAATCAATTTGATAAACAGCATCATTTTCTTCAACATTAGTTTTAAAATTACGGTAAGAAAAAGATTTAATTCCTCCATGTAAAGAATTCTTATCCTTCTTTCTAACTTGATAAACATCTTGACCAATCTTAAAAATTCCGTCTTTAATTCGACCGCAGGTTCTTCCGACAGTCTTACCATTATAAGACGAAGAAAACATGAACTTACTAAGTTCATTTTCTTGATCAGTCAGTAATTCATTATCAAGGTAGATTCCTTTTATTGCTGCTCCGAATGAGCAGAAGACTACTTTAAGTCCTAAAGCATTTGTAACTTCAATTAATTTAATTTTTTTGAATCTAACATATTTGTTTTGAATTACCATATAAATAATCTCCACTTAAAATTTATTATAACATAATAAAAAGAACATGCTATTACAAATAATGAGATATATCCTATCAAAATGTTTATTTTCGTTAAAAATGAAAGAAAATAATATATCTCCTATCAACGAAATTATTTAAAAAGTTTATAAAGTTTACAAGAGTTCATCAAAGTTTATAAAAACTATGGTTTAAAGCCAAAAGTTTATCAAAGTTTATAAAGATTAAATTAAAAGACTACAATATTTTTGTACAACATCATCGCTTTTGTAATGTTTTTACCTAAAATACATTTACATAAAATCTAATTAAATTTAAAATGTAATTAACAATATGAGGTAAAAATATGAAAATAATTAAATTTCTATTCAAATTTATTTTAATACTACTTTTAGTAGTAGTCATTTTAGTAGGAGGCAGTGCTGCGTTCCTCTTCTTCTCAACTAGAGATACAGTAGATAATACACCAGAAGAAGTAAGGAAAAATAACTACTCTACTACTCAAGTTATCCATAATCAAATGACTACAAATTTACGTTCAGAAGACACTGATTTAAAAATCAATTTTGACGCATTAACATTAAATTATTTAGTATATGGATTTATTCAAAATTTAAAAATTCCTCAAGTCACTTTAAAAGGTGCATATGCAGAATTTGATGAAGAAAATAATCTCTATATCGAATTACCTGTCAAAGCTTCTTTCCACGACACATCATTAAAGCTTAGACTCGGCGCTAAAGAAGAAAATCGTAATTTCACATTTACTCTTAAAGAAGCAAAAATTGGTAATTTAAGTGCATTTAACTTTATTACTGAATGGGCACTTAACCAATATGTTTCAGAAGATAATTTAGAAAAAACATTAGCAAGTCGAAATATCACTTGTGACATTAGTTTAAAAGATAAAACAATTACTTTTACTAAAGATAATTTACTTAAATTTATGGATAAAGCTTTAGCAAGTGTAGAAAATGCAGATTTATATAAGTTATTAATTAAATATGCATTAGAAAAGGAAGATGTTATCTCCTTTAACTTAGGTAAAGATAAATCATTAGGCTTCACCTTATTAATGGATTCAATTAAATATGATGCAGCTACTCAAGGTACTCTATATTCTCAAATTGATTATTCAACTTTAAATACATTAGTCTCTAATTCATTAAAAGAAGTTCCAGGCAAATTTAATCCAGATAATATTGATGCGTTATATAAATATTATTTAAGAGGTTATGGATCATTAAATGATGAAGAAAAGACACAATTAAAAAATACAGGTGCTACTATCAATGAATCAAATGCACCAATGATTGAAGATGAATCTAACGCAGTTAAAGAAGAAATTATTTCAAAAGATATCACACCAGCAGAAGCTGCTAACGCAGTTCTAACTGGTACATTTGATATAGAAGTTTCAGAAGAATCATTCAATAAATCAATTTCAAATAATGACATTATTGGTAAAGGCAAATCATTTGTAAGTTATGATGGTCTACTTTCTTCTTCTATCAGTGTTGAATCTATGTATGTTGATATTAACAAAGATGAATTAGACTTAAGACTTGTCATTAACTTAGGTGGTAGAAGAGTATCTATCTTAATGGATATGACTGCTCCTAGTACTACATCTACTTCATCAATGAAGATTACTGGTAATATTAACAACTTATCATTAGGTAGAGTTGCATTTAATGAAGAAGATCAAAAAACATTATTAGCATTCATAAAAAATGCCAATACCCTTTCTTATTTAGGCATTGATGATAGCACTCGTTCAGTTACTATTGATCTTGCCGAATTTATTGGAGATGAATCTTCTAACCCAGGTTTAGCGTTCGTTATGAATCACCTAGGTAAAAAGACAGTAGAATTTACTGAAAATAATACTCTAAAAATTACTTTCGCAAAATCTTTATAAACTCGACTATATAAGCATAATAAAACACCCTATGAACAATGAACTGAACCCCGTTTAGTTCATAAGCATAGAGTGTTTTCTTTTTAATTAACTTTTTTCCCGCAATGAGGACAAAATGATACTTCTTTATTAAGAGTATTTCCACAGTTAGGACAAATCTTAGTTCTACCTGTATCATATGGATGATTTTCAAAGAGGTGATTAGATTTATTAAATTCAGGTTCAATCTCTGCTCTAACTGGTAAATCGTTAATTGCAGGTATATCTAAACATGCTTTATTTTTATAAACAATAATAGGACAAGATAAATTGACCATTAAGTGTTCTCCAACTGATTTATTTACAGTAGTTACTAAAATTGCTCTATCTCCGTAACTAGTCATATAATCAATTTTAATTTTATAGAAGACATTATTTCCATTACTAGAAGACACCAATTTTTCTTTTAAAACTACTATGCCTTTTGATTCTTCTCCGTTCAATCTAATTCTTCTAGTAGCCATTACACCAATTATTGAATAGATAATAGTAAGTACACCAGATGCTGCCATAAGAATACAAAAAATAAATTCACCAAGACCTGTATTTTCTGAACCAGAATGATCAAAATAAGAAATAATTAAAGAAATAATAAAAGCTAACGCGACAAATATAATACCAAAAATAATCCCTGCAACTGAGCCAAATTGTTTATATTCTTTTTTCATAGAACTCCCCTTTCTATTAAATGCCTAAAAAGAATATACCATAATTAAGAAAAAAAGACACATATAAATGTGTCTTACATTCCAAAATTATTGAAATTGTTCATATTATTCATATCATTCAATTGATTCATCTGTTGATTCATTTGATCCATCTGTTGGTTCATCATTTCCATCTGCTGCATTTGTTGATTCATTTGTTCCATCTGTTGGTTCATCTGTTCCATCTGCTGCATTTGTTGATTCATTTGTTCCATTTGTTGGTTAATCATTTCAACTTGTTGCATTTGCTGCACCTGCTGATTAAATTGATCAATTTGTTGTTGCTGCATCTGCTGATTAATTTGTTCAATTTGTTGTTGCTGTATTTGTTGATTCATCTGCTCAACCTGCTGTTGAGAAAGTAGATTCATTTGTTCTAGTTGTTGACGCATTTGATCTTGAACCATTAATTGTTGTTGGAATAATTGTTGTTGCTGCGTTAAATCAAAGTCTTGATTATTAGCCTTTGCTTTATTATCCATTACTTTTATTTTATGTTCAATAATTGCGGCTTCTTTTTGTAATTCTCTAAGCTTTAAGCAATCTGCTTTAAAGATTTTTCCTTTACGCTTCACTTCTTCCATCATAGGTTTTAATTTTTGAAGTTTTCTTCTATAAATGCTATTAAAGATTCCTGATATAAGAGCAAATACAAACGCTCCACCTATTGCATAAGCAAAATATGTATATTGTAAGTGAATAGGATTAATAATGCCATATACTAATAAGCCAAAGAAGCTAAGTACGCATAAAGTTGCAAGTACTCTAAAGATTTTACTAATGATATTAAATTTCTTTGCCTTCTTTGATTTAGACATTACTTCATCCATCAATTTATTGAATTTTTTAACATCAATTTTTTCTGAATAAGTTTTTGAAATCTTAGAACTAGACGCATTACTTGCAGCCTTTCTTTTAGCGACTCTTTTCTTATATTTGATATTTTTTATTATACCTACAACAATTGTTAATAAAATAAGTACGGCAAATCCACACATTATAATTAAGCCAATTGTTCTTTCATCAAAATTTATACCGCTGCCTGAATCCATTATTTTTTCTCCCTCGTATTTAAAATTATAATACCATATTTGCCCCAACAAATAATATATAAAATTCTTAATTAACTTAGTAAAGTTATCTAAGATAATCTTCACAATTATCAAATAATTTTTTAATTTCATTAAACGCTCTAGAACAAGGTTCTCCGTCCACAAACATATGATTAACTGTAATATTTAATAAGAAAACTATTTTACCGTTTTCTTCTCTATATTTATCCCAGCAAATACGAGGAACGGATAAGCTCTCTAAATCTTTACTTGGTAAAGGATGAGTCATTCCTTCCATGCTTAACCAAGGAATACAAGTCATATAATAATATGAATAATCATTAGTATTATATTCTTTATCTAGATGTTCTCCTCTTTTTACTTCTTCAATTAATGTATGAGTAGCATAGTAGAATTCTTTATAATCATCATTCCATTTTGCTCTAGCATTTGCAAAGATTCCTTTATTAGTCATAACGGTAAAGGCAGGATTAATTTCTTCATATAATCTAATTTCTTCGCCTGACAATCTAATTCTCATTTCTTCAACTAAAGAACATCCTTTAGTAATTAGATATAAGACATTAATAAAAAATGAGGTTTTAGTTTTATGAGAATATTCTAGCACCTTAGTTACATCCATCTTTACATTAAAAGAAAAACATGGATTTTCAAATGTTTTAAACCAATTATAGGCTTCAATATTTTTTAAATCTTCAACTTTTAATACTCTGTAAGACATTATTTTACCTTGCTTTCTATTTCTACTAACTCAAAACGATATTTTTGAGTAACACTTGGATATTTATTATGATCTACTTCACTTAAAAACATCTCTTTAGGTCTAACCCATAAAGAACCATCTTCATATAATCTTCTATAAATAACCATATCTTCTTTAGTTTCAGAATCTTTCGCGACTCCTTCTACTACATAATAATTACCTTTAAATTGTTTATAAACTCTTCCAATAATTAACTGATTCATAATCTTCTCCTTGCATATAAATATTAATACAATACGAAAAATTACTCGATAAGAATATTCTTATTTATCGATTTTTAATTGAATCAATCGGTGACTTGTTCGCGATTCGATAAACCGGAATTAAAGAAGACAAAACTGATGTAACTATCGATACGACTAATAAAATAAGAACTATCAACACACCAGGTTTCATTAATTCAAAAGGTATACCAATAGAAATAATTCTATCATTTAAGAATATTGCAAAAGTAAAGACAAGGATAGTTGATAAAACAAAATTAATTGAAGATATAATAAAGGCTTCTGAATAGAAAATTTTAAAAACATCACTTCTTTTTGTACCTAGCGCACGTAAAATACCAATTTCTCTCTTCTTATTACTAATAGAAATCGAAATAAAATTATAAAATAACGCCATACTAAAGAAAGCAAGTCCAATACTTGAAATAGTACATATTTCAGTAAGAGATTCAAGTAATGTTCCAGCATAATCAACTTGAAGCAAAGTCTTATTCTCTTGACTTAATTTAAATTCTCCATAATCTGCTTTATCAAATTTCTTAAGTAAAGAATAATAATAGTTAAAGAAGGATGAAGCATTATTATAATCTTTATCAAAAATAACCAAAGCGTTTTTAGATCCTGCTACTAAAGAATATTTATCAAGTTCATCTTGAAGCAAATCCATAGTAGATTCTTTAACTCCATAAGCATCTTTATCGATGGAAAAATCAAGTCCTACAATCTTATACATACCATTAAAAGAAGATTTTACATCTTGATTAGTCTTTAAGTCATAATAAACAAAATCTTTAAATTCTAAATAAACATCATTATTATTAAATTCACTTGCATCAACTTGATTTAAGATTTCATAAAAATAATTAGTTCTAATATTATTAAATTCGGCAGTATATCTTCCAAAATCCCTATCACTTAAAGTTGATGATGTTAAAATATCTACCATTGCATTAACTTTAGAATAAATAGATACACTATTTCCTAGGTATATTTTATAGAATGAATCATTTTTAAATTCTTC
>DEWM01000069.1:13907-25540 GCA_002363635.1 Caryophanales bacterium UBA3210
AATCATTAAAAGCTTTACGATAATAAGAATAATAAACTGATGTTAAATCTGCATTATCTTTATTTTCAAGTAAGAAATGATGATTAATATAAGTCATAAAGACATTATATTTATCTTCATTAGTTAATGAAGAATAATCATAAACTCCTTTAGACACTTCTCCAACATGAGGTGAGTAATCATAATCTTCATTTTCTTTCCTAAATAAATCTAAATCATTATTAAAGAAATCTAAATATAAATTATATGCTGTCTTATATGCACTAGCTTTATAAACATGTTCGACAATTTCTCCTCGATTAGTTAAAGAAGAAAAATGGTAATCAGTTGATGAAGATAATGATGGTTTTGCTCCTTCAAAAGTCATCTCAAAATCACGAACTACATTTGTATCAAGCGCAAATGAATTAATGTAAGTTAATGGATTAACCACTATATCTTTATCACCTAATTCTTTTTGAGATTTATCAAAGAATAAAATCTTATCATGTTCAGGATAATAACCAAGCTTATTCATAGAATAATAAGTGGTTTGATTATCTTCACTTAAGAAATCTGTTCTAGTTATTCCTTCTCTATCTTTAGACACAGCCTTTTCATCTTCTCCAATATAAATTAAAGAATATTTGCTTGGTTTAGTCGTTAAATTATACAAATTATTCTGTTCACTTGAAGATCTATCATAAATTGATAAGTAACGATATTCTTCATACTCTTCTCCTAAAGCAATATCTAAAATACCAACGATATTCATTCTTGTAATATTTTTAGTAACATTATTAATTGATAAGAATAATGGAGTATTAATAACATCATTATAATTAATAGTCTTTGGAGAATAATGTTTCTCTCCATTTTCAAAGCCGAAATCATAATATCCTAGATATTCATTATATGTAATTAAGCATTCGCTGCTAGAAGTTGGTAAACGTCCTGCTAAAAGACGATATGGAGTATTATCTAAAGATGATAAAGTAACTGCTCCAGTAGGTTTATAAACATGGTAAATATCATTCTTATTATCATAAGGGAAATAACCAACTACATCATTAATTTCTACCACATTACAACCAGTTTGATTTTTCATGTTCTCAATTTCTTCACTAGAAAAAACTTCATAACGATATGAATAATTATTTTTATCTTGTTTAGGGGTCTTAGTAACAATTAAATCAGTAATATTTTGTTCTTTGAATGTACTCGTTGCAGCATCAATTAAATCAAACATACCTAAAGTAATTGCAGTAGCAAATAATCCAAAAGCAATAGTAGAAAGAAATATTGTCATAATTAATCTAAAAGGCTTAACTTTTAAAGATTTCGCACCCATTCTTAAAGCATTAAATAAAGTGAATTTAGATGATATTAAATTAATGCTCTTTTTACTTTCTTTAATTTCCTTTTCATTAGTAGGTAAAAAGCTATGTTGTTTAGATAAATCAATTCCTCCATCATTTGTCGTAATGTAAGTATCATTATCATTACATTCAATAGTAGCCTTAATTAATTCAATGTCTTCGCTTGTTAATTTATGTCCCTTTCCAATTTTTAAAGTATTATCTCCAATAATAAGGATTCCATTATAGTCATATTCACTTGAAGAAGTTTTAGTAATATCAGATATTACTTGTCCATCTTTAAGTTCTATAACTCTATCACCATAATTTTCTGCAAATTCTCTATCATGAGAAACAATAATTACTAATTTATCTTTAGATAACTTTTTTAAGGTATCAAAGACCTGTTTACCAGTATTTGAGTCCAGTGCACCTGTAGGTTCATCACCAAAAATGATTTGGGGATCCTTTACAAGGGCTCTAGCAATCGCAACTCTTTGTTTTTGTCCTCCTGATAGTTCATTAGGTTTTCGTTCTCCAAAACCTTTTAAATCAACCTTTTCTAAGATATTATCAACAACACCTTCATTAACTTTTTTATGTTGAAGCTGTAAAGCAAGTTCAATATTCTCTCTAACTGTAAAATCATTTAAAATATTATATTCTTGGAAAATAAAACCTAAATAAGTATTTCTATAACTATCCTTCTCAGTAGGTGAGAAATCTTTTGATGACTTACCATTAATAATAAATTCACCTTCATCAAGTTCATCAAGTCCTCCTAGAACATTTAATAAAGTCGACTTACCAGAACCAGATTTTCCCAATATAAAAACTAACCCTTTTTCAGGGAATTTTAAGTTAATTCCATTTAAAGCGTAAATATTATCACCTTTTTTGGATTTATAAATACGCTTCAGATTTTTAACTTCTAGCATAATTATCTTCCTTTATATCTATCATATAATTTATTGATGATAATTAAAAGATGCAAAATAATTCATTAAAAAGAAAAGAACCTAGAAATTAATCTAGGTTCGTATAAATGAAATATATATTATCTATTTTGAATTGCATCAATTGGTCGCTTATTAGCAATCTTAGTAACAGGTAGTAATGCTGCAAGAATTGATGTTACTAAAGATACACCTGCAATTAAACCAACTGTAAGTGGTCCAACATTCATAACTGTAAATGCTAAGCCAACACTAGTTGCAAGTCGATCATTTAAGATAATTGAAAGAGCAATTGTTGCAGCAGTTGCTAAAGCGAAGTTAATAACTGCAATAATGAATGATTCAGAATAGAAGATTTTGAATACATCACTACGTTTTGCACCAACAGCACGTAAGATACCAATTTCTCTCTTCTTATTGTTAATAGAAATTGACATGAAGTTATAGAAGAGGAACATTGAGAATATTGCAAGACCAATACCTACGTATAAGAATACTTGAGACATTGTAGTAAGGAGGGACGCTAACATATCAACTAACATAATATTAGTTTCACTAGCGCCGATTTTCCACGCTCCAACAGGTGCATTTTGATAATCATCTAAGACACTAGCTTTATCATAATAATAATCAAAGAATTTAGAAATTTCTCCTCTATCATCACTAAATACAAGTAAGAGGTTTCTAGTACCATATCTATATGCATTCTTTTCTTCTTCAATAGCTTGAATTGCCTCAAAATTTGCTCTATTAAATGAACCTTCGTTAGGTTCTAATGATGGATCGATACCAACAATTGTGTAATATCCATCAAATACTGAAGGAAGTTGATCACCAGTATCTTTATCCCAAGTAACATAGCTACTAAATACTAAATATACTTGTTTTGCTTCTAACCCTGTCGTATCAATATTTTCATACATTGAAGCAGTCTTAGTTTTTACAAAAGCAGTACCTTTATTAACAAAGTCGGCATATCTATTATCTTTACCTCTATATAAAATTTGACCACCTACTAAATTATAAACTGCCTCAAGTTTTTTATCTTCAGTTGTAGCATTTTCAAGTTGATTAATGACCTCTTCATCATCAGCATATTGTTCTAAGAATGATTGATAGTTCTTATAGACATATTCTTTAGCAGCCTTTTCTGCAACACTTCTTTCGCAACTATCAATTTCAGCAATTGTATATGGATGAGATTCATCAAATGCTGCTTTTAAAGTCCAGTAGTTATTTAAAAGGTCTTCATAATATAAGCCAATTTTTGGTGTTGAATAATTTTGATATTTTTGATTAAAATAACTATTTAATAAAGCCCACTTTTGACTATTTTCTAACGAAGCATATAAGCTATCATCATATTCATAAACTTCCTTTTGTTGTACTGGATCATATTCTTGACTCTTTACTGCAACTTTATTATAATTCTCATCACTTTCATTGTATGCTTTAAATGCATCAAAATGATTATTATAGAAATCTTCATAATTAGCCCATACAGTCTTATATAATGCTGCTTCATAAATTCTAGATTCTATAGTAGATCTATTTGAATTATCATCTGTTGCAAAATCTTCTGTTGCATCATAATAACTCTTAATGCCAGTAAAAGTATATTTATCATATGTTTTTTCATTACTTGAATCAGATTTTGTAAACTGACTGTAATCATTAGGTGAAACTACAATTTGCTTATCTCCAATTGAAGTATATCCGTCAAAGAAGATAACTTTATCATTGTGAGAAGGATAATATGCAACTGTATCAATACCACCAAGTTGTTCCTTATCATTAGTGTCATCTTTTTTAACATTGATATATGTGTCAAGGCTCTTATCATCTGTTTGAACAGTCTTATCTTCACCAAGATAAAAGATATTATGCTTATTTGAACTAAACATATAATTAGAGAATTCTTTAGCAAGAGTCTCATCAATATTACCTTCAGTAGCAGTTTTTAATGCGTCATATTTAGCATCTAACTTAGTATCAACAATACCCACGATTTTAAGATTTACTGAACCGTTATAGCCCCAGTATTCAATAGATGTGCCAATGACATCTTCATATGTACACTGGTTAGCAAGATAAGTTTTTTTACCATATTTAAAGCCAATATCTTTATAAGTGTTAAATTCATAAAGAGTAATTAAACATTCAGTACTATCTTTAGGAAGTTCACCTGCAACTAAATCAATTTTTAGTTTTGATAAATCTTCTTCGTTCTTAACAGTAATTGAACCGTTAACGTTCTTAATGTGATAAGCATCTGTTTTAAAATTTGGAAGTAAACTAGCATTTATATCGCCTAAAGCAAATGCATTAACATGACCTTTTTCAACAATATCTTTAATATCTTCATCTGAGAAATATTGTAATTTTTCATTGTAATTAGAATAATCTTGCTTAACAGTCTTATTTACAACAATTTCAGTAATACCTTTGTTTTGGACTGTTGATGTTGCCGCTTCACTAGCGCCGAACATACCTAAAGTAATAGCAGATCCGAATAATGTAAATGATACTGCAGAAAGAAGAATAGTAATACCAAGTCTAAATGGTTTAACTCTTAATGATTTACTACCCATCTTGAAAGCATTACCTAATGTGAAATTAGATTTAATGACTTTGAATGGTTCTTTACCAGTATCAATCTTTTCGTTATTTGTAGAAATAAATTCTTCTCTATTACCAGATTTATCGATTCTAGCCGCTTCACAGATTGCATCATTAACATGACTATCTGCAGTAATATAAGCTTCAGTACCTGCTTTAGCAAGAGCAGCGTTAATAATAGGTAAGTCTGCTGCAGTTAAAGGATGGTCTTTATCAATTTTGATGACGTTTTCACCAATGATAGATAAACCAGTCTTTGTCTTTTCAGAAGCAACAGTAGTTTTACTAATATCGGAGATAACTTTACCATCTTTAAGTTCGATAACTCTGTCACCAAAGTGTTCTGCGAAATCTCTATCGTGAGAAACGATAACTACTAATTTATCTTTTGATAATTTCTTTAATGTTTCAAATACCTGTTTACCAGTATTTGAGTCAAGTGCACCTGTAGGTTCATCACCGAAAATGATCTTAGGTTCCTTGACAAGGGCTCTAGCAATCGCAACTCTTTGTTTTTGACCACCAGAAAGTTCATTAGGTTTACGTTTACCGTACCCTTTTAAGTCGACTTCCTCTAAGATTCTTTCAATTTCTTCATCAGTTGGTTTCTTATGCTGTAACTTTAAAGCTAAAGCAATATTTTCCTTAACTGAGAAGTCATTCAAAATATTATATTCTTGGAAAATAAAACCTAAGTAAGTATTTCTATATGAGTCCATTTCACTGCCAGAGAATTGCTTACTAGATTTGCCATTAATAATGATTTCTCCATCATCAACTTTATCAAGACCGCCCATAACGTTAAGTAAAGTAGATTTACCAGAGCCAGATTTACCAAGAATAAATACCAAACCTGTCTGTGGGAACTTTAAAGAAACATCATTTAAAGCATGAACGTCTTCAGAGTTTTTAACTTTGTAAACACGTTTTAAATGTTTGACTTCAAGCATTATGATTTTCCTCCTATGTAGGTTAATTTAATTTTAAACGAAAGTAACATAAACATTCAACACTTATGATACATACGTAGGAGTTTGTATACAAAAACATAGGATTTTTATATTTCTATCACTATATATACACATTAAAAAAAGATAAATGTTCATTTTTTAAAATCTAATTTTTAAATCTAATCATGATTTTGTTATTAAATTATTAAAATTATCTACAATTTACAGGTACGTTTTTTTGTACACATCAATATGCTTATAAGTGCTAAAATAATGACGTAAAAACAAGGAGATAAAATTATGGTTATTATGTTAACAAATGAAGCTTATCCATCTTTAAAAGAATATACAGAAAATGATTTTGTTATTTATGAAGATATCTATCGCTTAATTAAGAAATGCATTAATAATCAAGGGACATTTACAAAAGAAGGTATGTATTATATCTATACAAAATTCTTAATGAAGAAAAGATATGATTTAACTAGAATCTACAAATTATTGTCTAAAAGAAATAATTCATTAAAAGATTATGAAACTATTTCTGATATTGAAGAATTAGTAGAATTACTTGATTTACATGATAAAGTTGAAATTGTTAATAATGATAAAGTAAATTCATATTTTAAAAATCCATCATTAATTCCATTAGATAGATCTTTAATTGTCTCACCTGATTTTGAATCACCTATTACTATCTCCAATATTAAAAATTACTGTGCATACGTACTTGATAATTATGAAAATAAAGATGATTTCAAAAGATTTACTAGATTAGTAGAATTTATTTCCAAAGATTATTCTTTTAATAGAGTTAAAGGATTTACCTTAGAATGGATCTTAATTAATTCATCATCATTTATTCATAAAGAACATTTCTTCAATGCAGAATTATGTTTAGAATATCTAGATATCTATTCTAGGAATCAAAAGAAGATGAATGAAATCCAATATGAATACCCATATGAATATAAAAGACAATACTTAGGAATGTTATATACACATTCCTTTTCTTTATCTCAAAAAGAAAAAGAAATCTACAATAAATACTTAAACGAACTTGTTTCTAAAAATGATTTATATGCTCTAAGTTTAAAATTACAATCCAATTAAAAAGAAGGTGAAATTTCACCTCCTATTAATCGTCTTTCTTTAAATTATACATAAAGACTCTTTTAACATCTTTGCTACTTAAGAAAGGTAAAATTGAATCTATATTGACATTAGAATAATTACCTTTAACATATTCATCTACAAATTTGCTTAATGCTTCTTTTGAAACAAATGGAACTAAACTGCTAATACTAATTTTCTTAAAATTGCCTTCTAAATATAAGATAAATAATTTATCGCATTGTTCTGTTTCTAAGAATGGAAGAACTTCTACTAATGATAAGTCTTTATAATCTTCTGGATTATTGACAATTTCATTAACAAGTTCATTTAAGTCTTCTTCATCTAAGAAAGGAAGCATAGACATCAATTTTTTAGATTTAGAAGTAGATTTAAATGCACTTAAATCAATGCTATCTTTAACTTTATTACTAAAATCCATAGTAGATTTTTTAATCTTCTCTGCAGCTTTTCTAGCACTTTCAGAAATCTTTCTACCCATTTCTAAAGCTTCTTTAGTAAAGAGAGATTCCTCTTCTTTTTTATCATCTACTACTTCTGCTTCTACTTCTTCTGCTTCATCTTCTAAATCAACAGTTTCTTCTTCAAGTCTTTCTTCTAAATCTTCTAGATAATTTTCAAATTCATCACGAGAGAAATCATCTGAAAAAACTAATGAATCTAAATCTTCTCTTACTGCATCTTCTTTAGTTACTGGGACATAAATTATAGTTCCATCATTATTTATTACCTTTTTTAAAATCATATATTGCAACCTCCATATTATTTAAATATTTTTGTTCTGATGAAGTTAATTTTGGATACAATTCCTCCATCTCTACTTGTAGTTTGTTTTCTTTAATTGCTCTTAGAATCATCATTCTTTCAACAGGTGACATTTGGTATAAGACACTAGGTACGTCTACCTTAATAGATCCATCAATTATTGAATTAATAATAAAAAGTCTATTATGTCCTACAAAAATATCATCATCATTAATAACAATATCTTCTTCTAAACACAGCAATTCTTCAATGCTCACGTTAAAGATTTTAGTTAACTCTACTAGTGTATCTAGGCTTGGGAAAGTTGTTCCTACTTCCCACTTAGAAACATTTTGACGAGTAACAAATAATTTACTTGCAAGATCATCTTGAGTTAGCTTATTTTCCTTACGTAAGGCAGAAATCTTTTTACCTACTAAAACTACATCAATCATTAGTATCTTCCCTCCTTACACCTATATAATAAACTTAAAAAATATGATAATCCCGCAACGAAGAGTTGCGTTTTCTTTACTAATAATTATAAATAATAATTTAAAAAAAAGAATGCATAATGCATTCCAAATTAAATATATAAAAGTAAAGATACTAAAGGTATAGTAATAAACGATAATAATGTAGTTACAAGTACCGTATTAGCAGCAAGTTCTTCTTGAGCATGATGAATCTCTGCTAAAGATAGAACAATTGCCCCACATGGAGCAGCCGCTAAAACTACCATTGCCCCTTTTAAAGATTCATCTAAAAAAGGAAGCCATCTAACTACTACAAAGACAAATAAAGGAAAAACTATTCCTTTAAAGACTACACTTAAATATACCATAGGTCTAGTCCATAAATTCTTAAAGCTAACTGTAGATAATCTAGCACCTAAAATAATCATACAAATAGGCGCGCTCATTTTAGCAAGTAAATTAACTGCACCCATTAATTTATCAATAAAAATAAGACCATATTGATTCTCTATATTATTAATGTAATAACCTACGTTACAGCAATATAATATTACGCCAATAGCTAAACCAATAAGAGTAGGATTAATTAAGGCTTTCTTTAGAGAAATATATTGTTTATCTTCAGTTAATGCATAAACACCAAAAGTAAAAACTAAAATATTCATTGTTGCAGTAAAGATACATGAATAACATGCTGCAAGACCTAAAGAAGGATAAACAGTAGTAACTATAGGTAGCCCAAAGTAACCAACATTCCCCATCACACTACCAATAGTAAATACTCTATATTTAGGATCTTCATATTTTTTTCTTAATACAAAATAAAGAGTCATTAAGAAAATAATTTGAAGAACTAAAGTAAAGATAAAGAAATAACCCATATTAATTAAATCTTGAGTCTTAAATTCAACTTTAGTAAATGAATCAATAAACATCATAGGTGTTAAAACATAAACTAAAATTGTTGATAATGTTTTAAGATGAGTCCCCTTAATCATTTTAAATTTACCAAGGATAAATCCTGGTAATATAAATAAAAGCAAGATAATAACGCTAACTAATGTGACATAAAATATTTGCATAAATAATCCTTTTAAATATTAAATATTATTTTCATATTTAACCAAGGACATATTATATTTTATTAAACTTAAAAAAAGTAGTAATTTTTCTTAAGATTTAAAAAGTATTATAATAATCTACAATCACTAAAAAAATAGCCAAATGGCTATTTTTCTTATAATTCTTGTTTATAAATATTATTTAACAATGTCTTTAGCGAATTCTTTTAATCTATTTAAATCTTCTTCATTAGGTCTATCTTTATTCAAATTGATCCAAGAAGCTTTTGTATGGTATTCCTTATCAGAAATCTTAATGCCTAAATTATCGCAGTTCTTCTTAACTACTTTAAATGTTGATCTACCTGTAGCACTGCTATTAACATTTACTAATAATTTAATTTTAGAAGCATTTCTCTTTAAGAATTCTTTTTCTTCTTTTGCAATTGATGTTGCATACATTGCATTAACTAGAAATAATACATCAACTTCTTCATCTAAATCATTATCAACAGTTAATGCTTCTTTACCAATAGCTTCACTAATTGCGTTAGCAAGTTTAACAGTATTACCTTTCTTACTTAAAGTAAAATATCTAATTTCAGTTTTCATATTAGTCTCCCTCTTTTATATTTATTTTATGCCTACTTCTAAAAGAAGTAAATACATAGAAAAAGGTATACCCCATAAAGAGCATACCTTAACAAACCTATAATTTATTTTATATATTATTTAGTTTCTTCTACTTTTTCTTGTGTAGCTGCTTGTTGAGCGTGAGCATCATTAATTATCTTCATAACTTTCTTTTCATTATAGAAGAAGAGGAATAATGCGCCGAGTAAGCAGAATGCAATAGCGACAAATGCAACAATAGTTACACCTTGCCATGTAGCAGCGATATCATTTGAAGAAATTAATTCTTCATATGAAACGTTAGAACCGATAATTGCAAGTGAAGTAAAGACGAGCATTGATAATGATTGACCAAGTTTCATAGCGAATGTACGTGCTGCGAAGAACATACCTTCTCTCTTTTCACCTGTAACAATAGCATCTTCTTCAGCAACGTCAGCGACGATTGATTGAGGAATGATACCAAGTAAAGCCATTGGTAAAGCTGCAACAATTACGATTGCAAAAGCAAATACGTATGACATAGGTCCTTCTTTACCATTTGTAACGAAATATGATAATGCTGTGAATGTAAATGAGACTGCTAAGCCTAAGAAACCTGCAATAACGAGTTTCTTCTTTCCCCATTTAGCAACGAATTTTGATACGAATGGATAGAATACTGCAGATAAGACTGACATTGCACCCATTAAGTACATAGCCCAACCTTCTGGTAAGCCTAATGTTAACTTAACGAAGAATGGTAAACCAGTTTGGAATAAGCCTAAACCGATGAAGTACATAACATCAGATGCTGTAAATCTTAAGAAGTTTTTATTTTTGAATGTAGCAGTTAATGACTTGAATGCATTTGTACCTGCTGGTTTTGATTCAACGAAATCTGTTTCTTTAAGTAAGAATGTTGGAAGTAACATACATACTGCTGCAATGATAACAAGTGGGATGAAGCAGATAACGTATGACCAGTAATAGCCAACACCGAATGCGTTTCTAATAATGCCAGCGAAAACGAATGGTAAGTAAGCAATTAATGTACCTGCGAAGAATGTTAATGAGATATATGTTGAGATATTCATTCTATCTTCTTGAGTTTTACCGAATTCAGAAATTAAAGCATTGTATGGTGTGCAGTAAATTGTCATGAATGTGTAATAAATAACAAGCATTACTGAAACCCAAGCAATGTTTAAACCAGTTGGTTCTTTTCCACCTGTGAATAATGATGGTGCCATGAAGACGAGTAATAATGCAACTGAAACTGGAATTGCTGCAAGTTTCATGAATGGAAGTCTTCTTCCCTTAGGATTCTTTGAATTATCTGATAAGTTAGCGATTAATGGATCAGATACAGCATCCCATACTCTACATAAAGCTGAGATTAAGCCAAGTACTGTTAAGAATCCACCGATAACTAAACCAGGTGTAATTAATGTATAGAATGTTTCTCCTACGCCATTAACAACTGTGCCTGAGAAATAATTTAAAACAGTTCCATCTTCAGCAACAGCTTTAGTTGGTAAATAGAATGAAACTAACCAAGCTGAGATGATACCGCTTAAAATTGACCAACCAAGTTGTCCAATAGCAAAGATCCACATTTCTTTTTTTGTTAATCTTCTTGTTTTGTTCATAAATGTCCTTTCCTAAATAAATTGATAGGTTTTCTATCATATTTAATATTATTTAATATTTTTTGTTTTGTAAAGCGCTTTCATTAAAAAAT
>DEWM01000079.1 GCA_002363635.1 Caryophanales bacterium UBA3210
TATTTCTTCAAACAGAAAAATATAACAATTCCACCAGCAACAAGGACCACACCTAATACAACAATAACAATAATTAAAGTAGTATTATTATTATTACCACTTCCTCTACCAGGTACTTTAGTTTGAATTAAATTAGATAAAAACATTAATTTTCCATTATTGACTTGCTCAGCTAAAACAATGGCGTCGAATTCTTTATATTCGACTAATTCAGGAGAGTCAAAGTCGATATCTATTTTAACATTTTCTTCTGATGAGTTTATCGTTTTAGCATAATGTGCTAATTTAATATTTTCAGCAACTGAACATAAAGTTAAACTTTTACTTTTTAGTGTACCATAATTGTCAATGAACACTGTGTAATTAAATTCCTCTTCAGCTATTGGTTGTTTGAATTTTATAGAACGGTTTTCTCTATCAAAAGATATAGCTAATTCTTCATAATATGGAGTATATTCTTCTTCTAAACCTGTATGTCTCACGAAGACTTTGGCAGAATTATCCGTTGTTAAATTAAGTCCGGTATCTAATCTGATATTTTCAAATGAGGTAAAATATATTTTTTGGTCTGAAGGAATATTATCTTTATATTTCAAAGGCGTATTATTATACGCATTGAAAAATTCAATATCGACCTTTTTATCCGGGGTACATACTTGTAATTGAATGAAAACAAATATATTATTTGGAGGTGTTAATAAAGTTCTATTATTTTTAGTGACTGAAACAGTATTTGGAATATTTTCTAAATTTCTTATTTTGTCTTGATAATAATGTAATCCTGGGGTTATTGTGATATTTTGACTTTGATCAACTGTTTTAAATCCCATATAGTATTTCATTACTTCATTTCCATCTAAAACATAATCTTTATACATCAAATAAGGATTTATTATATTTAACTTATATGAATTGGCTCTTCCTACTCTGTAACAATCTTGCATAGCAGGTTCCATATATGCTCCAAAGCTTGCCGAGTAACAAAATTTGACATTTTCTTCATAGGTCGAAACAACGAAGTCAACACTGGTAATATTAAGCCAATCATCTTCGGTTTTAAATTTATATCCAAATAAATTATCAGTACCATTTAAATAATAAATTTGATTTTGGATTGGCTGGAATTTATCCTCAATTTCATACCCAAATTTGAATATTATTCTTGTCAGAGAACTACCACCAATATCTTCATTTTTAATGACTATTTTTTGGAAATCTTCTTTAGTTTTTCTTATATATATGCCATTCTTTGTTGCAAAGATGGGGTCACCTGAAGGGAGGTTTACACGTATAGTTGGTTCTCTTTCTTCACATAAAATATTAAAACTAAATATCAAAGTATATCCAGGTTTAATATTACCTTGAATTTTTAATTCTTTTACATCGCTTGGATTTATATTAATAATAGAAGTTTCTCCCGGCTTTATTCCTTCAATAGCTGGTTCATTATCATAGTTGTAGTATATATGAAGCAATGTTGGTGTTAAACATGTAGCCTCTATTACATCTATATGATATTGACTTTTTTGTTTTATTAAAAGTTCATTGTCAAAGAATTCGTACATGTTTTCAATTAAATCGTGCCAATCTTCATAATTTAAATCAACTGCGATTTTCTTTGAACTTATTTGTCCATATACCTTATCTATATGCAAAGTCACATCTTTCGTTTCTTTAAAATGATAATTCAATATATAATAATAAGGTTTTGTACAATCAGGCATATCCATAGTTGTTGGAGTATTAATTGGTCTTCCATTTGGATTTGAACTTACATAATATTGCATAGTATTATCAGATTTGAAAAAGTAGGGCTTAAACCTGAAACTTTCACCAATGATTGGTTCAGGTTCTTTAAATAATGATTCTGTTAATAATATCATTGTTGTTGCTCCTTGATATTTTTCTCTTATGACATCTGGGTTTGTATATACTAATAAAATATTGCCTGTAAAAAGTTGTTGAGGTGTACCAGTTTGGAGATGAAACATTTCTAATTCTCTTTTGCTCGAATATATAAGAACTTTACTTATGTACTCTTTAGCTGAGTTTCTTATTTTTGTAAGATCAAATACATAAGGAACTAAAGCCTCGGTTTCATCTTCGTTATATTTTTTCTCGTTTTCACTTACATCAAAACCGCTTATTCTTACATTTATTTTTAATTGAACATCGTCATTAATATAATCCTTATTTGATTCTTCTTTCTCTCCAACGCCATATTGGACCATAATAAGTAGTCTAGGATTATTATTTCGTTTGACTTCTTTGGCATTAATAAGTGCATTATATCCATTTTCATTTTTTTTTTCTTCCCCTTTGCATAAGTTAGTACCATTTTGAGGAACTAGATTTATTATTTTGAGCATATCTGCATCAGTTAGATCTTTCTTAACAAAAGTGCAAATAACTTTTGTTACAGTTACACTCGTTTCGCCTTCGTTTGTAATTTTTAAAGTGGCAACATCACCAACGGGATTACTGGCGAAATCATAATAGAAATAATTGGATTGATTTTTATAAAATGTTTCTGAGACTATATTATTGTGAAC
>DEWM01000107.1:0-18717 GCA_002363635.1 Caryophanales bacterium UBA3210
GGACAAGAAACGGAAGTATAAAATACGCGCAAATATTTGAAAAATTGGGTTATACATGCTTAATTTTTGATGAAAGAGGACATGGAGAAAACAAAATTGATTTTTGTTCTATGGGGTTTTATGAAGGCAGTGATATTAACGATATCATCACTTGGACAAAAAATAGATTTAAAGGTTTACCAATTGGACTTCATGGTGAATCTATGGGAGCTGCTTCAGTTTTAATGTCGTTAAAAGAAAAACCAGGTTTAAAATTCATTATTGAGGATTGTGGTTATTCTTCTTTATATGACTTAATTAGATATAAATTAAAACAAATGCATCTAATCCCTGGTTTATTTATTCATACTGCAGATTTAATGCTTAAGATAAAATACGGTTATCATCTAAAAGATGTAGAACCAAAAAAATGGGTCAAAGATATTGATATTCCATTATTAATTATTCACGGTGAAAAGGACGATTTTGTCCCTTCATATATGGCAAATGAGATTTATGAAGAAAATAAAAATCATTGCCAAATTGTGACTTTTGAAAATGCAGGTCACGCTTTATCTTACCAGACAAATAAAGAAAAATACGAAAAAGTATTAACTGAGTTTGTAAATAACATTGAAAGGGAGAGATTAAAATGAATAATAATAATGTTAGTACACCAGTCGTAAGAGAAGAAAAAGTAAAAACTTCTTCTGCTGCTTGGCTTGGTGGAGCAAACTGCGCAACTGGGTTATTATGCGCATTTGCTGAAGGTAGTGCCTTCCAATACCTATTTGTTAACAAATTAGGCTTAGATCCTTGGCTAAATGGTATCATTTGGATCATATTTGGTATTTGGAACGCAATTAATGACCCAATTTACGGATTCCTTGCAGATAGAACTCATTCTAAGCTAGGAAGAAGAAGACCTTGGATTAGATACGGGGCACCTATTATGGCATTATTATATGCTTTAATGTGGGTTGAATTCCCTCAGATGAAGGGTGTTCAGTGGTTCTTATTTATTCAAGAATTATTAGGCTTATTCTTATACGATATAGTCTATACTGCAATTGCTTCAGCAATTTATGTTATGCCTTATGAAATGGCAGTTACAAATAAAGCTAGAAACAAAATTTTCTTATGGAACATTGCTTTCTCAGTAATTTCATATGGTGCACCAATGGTACTTAATAGCTTCTTAGATCCTTTACTAAAAGGTAACTATCAAGTATTTGCACTTGTTATGGCAGGTATGGGGCTTTTATGTGGTGCCATTGTCTTTGTTTCAACATTCTTCTACAAAGAAAATGGATATGTTCAAGATGAAGTTCAACCTAAATTCTGGGATGGACTTAAGATGTGTTTAAAAAATAAATCATTCTTATTATTTGAAGTTATTTCTTGGACAGTTATTTTTGCTCAATCAGCTTTAATGGTAGGTTTAGCATACTTAACTGGATTCTACGCAAATGGCGATAATACAGCAAATGGATGGTTAGGAGGACTTTCTTTACCAGTTTTAATTGGCGCAATGGTCCTTGGTATGATTTTAGCTTTAGCGTTATTTATTACAAAAAGACAAAAATGGGGAACAAGAACTAACACTTTAATTGGTGTAGGTACAATGGCAGTTGGTTGCTTACTTGGCGCATTCCTTGGTAGATTCTTTGTCTTTGCAGTCTTAACATTCTTCTGCTGTGGAGCAGGACTTGCATGTGGTTTATATTTAGTCCCAATGATTAATGGTGACGTTATGGATAAAGATGAAATTGATAATGGTAATAGAAGAGAAGGTGTCTATGCAGGTATTAACTCATTAATTACTAAACCTGCTGGATCTATTGCAACAGCTTTATTCCCATTATTAATTGGAGCATTTGGATTTAATGCTCAATTAAATAATGCTGATGGAACAACAAACTTTGCAGCACAATTACCTGCATGTAAAGATTGGTTCTTCTTCTGCTGGTTATTTGTTACAGGTATCTTACTTGCTTTATCATTCTTAGCAATGTGGTTCTATCCTTTACACGGTAAAGAATGGGATGAAAAGAAAGAATCTCTTGCAAAGGCACATGCTGAAAAAGAATTTGCATACGAACAAGAAATGCTTGCAAAAATGGAAAAGGAAAAATTAGAAGATAATAAGGAAAAGTCTTCTGAATAGGAAAAAATAAACTTATGAACATTAACTCTAACGTATTTTATATGTTGGAGTTTTTGTTTTATTTTTATATAATAAAAATATGAAAAGATATTTTGTTTTTACTGATGTACATGGCCATTATGAGGCACTTATGAATGCCTTAAAATCTAAAGGCTTTAAGGCAAGTAATACTAGTCACTATATTATGTCTTTAGGTGATAATTTTGATCGTGGTAATAAATCAGTAGAAATATATGATTTTTTAAAAAAGCAAGCTCGTAAAGGTAGAGCAATTCTTCTTAAAGGTAATCATGAATTATTATTAAAAAAAGCTTTAGAGAAGAAAAGAGTTAGCGCCCTAGATGAAAGTAATGGTCTACTCATGACTATCGAAGAATATCGAGATATTAATTTGCTTGATGATGTTGATGACGCTCTTATTCATATGAATAAAGAAGGTTGGTTAAAATTCATTAATGAAATGGGTTGGTATTATCGCTTAGGTAATTATATCTTTACTCATTCTTGGGTACCTTATGATACTTTGCTAGAAATAGACTATTTTAATAATGATGAATGGCATGATGCGGTATGGGATGATGGACCGACAAGATACGGTGAAGATAATGTCTTTAAGAGAACTAAATTAACATTAGTTAATGGTCATAGATTTTCTTGGATGTACAAGATTCGTTATGAAGAAAAATATAAAAAATATCAGTTCTTAGATTTAAGTGAATTCCCTCCTGAACTCTATACTCCTTTTAGAGGTGAACACATTATTGCTCTAGATGCTTGCAGTGAATATTCAAATAGAGTAAACATTTTAATCTTTGATCAATATGATGATGGTAGAGTAGTTTTAAATAGTGAATTGTCTGATTAAAAAATGAAGAAGTTCTACAAAGCTTCTTCATTTATTTTTTTATCGTAATTATTTTGTTTCTTTTCAATTCTTATCCAGTTAATAAAAGTGTAAGTATCATTAAACAAGAAGATGATAAAACAAGTTACTACTGATAGATATGAAATATCTTTATAACTTGCAAGTGACCATAAGACGATGAGAACTATATCATTAGTTAAATATCCTAAAGCAAAGAATTTAGACCTCATATAAGTCATATAGACCGCCAAAAAGGAAGTGGCAATTGAAATAGTCGAAACAATTAAATTTGCGGTGTTAAAGGCTTTTAAAATGAAATAAAAGGCAGTAGTAACTAAAGTTGTTAAAACAAACATAACAATTATTTGTTCTTTATTCATTCGATTTATTTCAACTTCCATTTTAGATTCTTTAGAAGGATTTTTAAGCCATGATATTAAACCTAGAATTGCCATAGGCAAAGTCATACAAGCGTAAGTTATTAATTCTCCATAATAGTGTTGGAAATAAGAAGTTATTCCATAAGCTATGCAAAAGAAGATGCAAAGAATTTGTCCGAGTGGATTTCCTTTAGCATTTAAAATGATATAGCAAGCTCCAACAAGTGCCATTATAAATTCAAGATAATGAGTTCTATCGAAAATTATAAAAACAACAACTTCTAGAATGATACTAAATAGCCATAATAATTTTTCGAATGTTGAGAAATAAGTCCAAATTTTTTTCATATTGAGATTATATCAAACTAAAAGGTAGAACTAAATTGCTCTACCTAGTTTTTATTAATTATCAGCGCGGCTATAACCACATTTCATGACTTTAGAAGCTTCCATAGTTACTTTCTTTAAAGTACCCATTGTTAATTCTTTAGCTTTCTTTGCCATCTTTTCATTTGATTCTTCTAAGACCTTTAAATCTTTTGTTTCATTAAAGAGTTTATCAGTTTCGTTTAATAATTTATGACCAAAACTACTCATAGCTGCTTGGTATCTTTCAATGTGCTGGACACATGTACCAAAGTTAGCATCTGCCATAACACCAATCAATCTACTTGCCCAGAAGAATGAATTTAATGTATCGATATCTAATGTTGTTGCAGAGAAGTATTTTGGTAATTTGTTGACATTAGCGTATAACATGGCAGGAGCATTGTATGGGTTACTAGCAAAACATAGCCATTCAATAGCTTTAATTTCATCTGCAACATATGGTCTAATTTGAAGAACTTCCATAACGCCAGTTCTTGAAATACCAATTGGTCTATATTTTCCTTTTTCTGGATTATCTTTATTGGATAATGGATTATATTTAGTTCCTTGATAATAAGAAGAGAGAATGTATTTGCAATCTTCTACTGTGATTTTATGTTCTGGAACTAGTGACCAAGGGATATCATCGCTTTCTGGAGTGAAGTCAGCGTCTTCTCCATCCCACTTATATGTTGTAGGGTTAAAATATCTACCCATAAACCATGCTCTTGGTGTGTTATAAACATGGTCAGCATCTGAATGAGAACCAAAGACCCATCTTGGGTTAAATTCATCACCTTGGTTGAGGTTTAAATGGTTGTCATTAATGAATTCTCTTAAATCTTTAGAGCAAAGATAGTTTTTACCTTCACCTAAAGCATCGTTTAAATCAAATTCATCAATACCAAATTGGTTTGGCATAATGACATATTCTTCATCTTTAACTCTGCGTGCAATCCAGTGATGTCCTCCGATTGATTCAAGCCACCAAATTTCATTTTCATCAGAAAAACCAATACCATTTGGTTCATATGTGCCGTATTGTTCTAAAAGTGAACCAAGTCTTAAGACACCGTCTCTAGCCGTTTTAATGTATGGAAGAACAAGTAAAACTAAATCTTCTTCTCCAATTCCACCTGGAGTTTTATCTTTTCCTTTTGGAGGGAGAACATATGGGTCTGCACCTAATACTAATGGGTTAGAAGTAATAGTTTCAGTTGCTGTCATTGCAACGTTAGCGGAGTTGATTCCATTTGCAGGCCAAACACCATTTGAATCATCTACTGAAGGAGTAGAAGTGTATCTTAATGGATTATCAGGTAATTTAATTTCTAATTTTCCAATTTTTGATTTATATACTCTAGGCTGTTTATCTGGAGTTACTACAATTAATTTCTTTTCATCAAAGAAACCATCATCGTTTCTTGCAATTAATGTAGATCCATCGTAGGAAGCCTTTTTACCTACTAAAATAGTTGTACATGGCATATGATTACCTCCTTGCTGTAAACTATTTTTAGTTTACTACTATATAGATAAAATCTTAAAGAGAAAAATAATACTTTTTAAAAGTATTAATACCTAATTCATTGAGAGTGAATTATTTCTAGTGATATAATTTTTTCAGGTGATATTATGAAGTATTTCTTATTATTCGTATTTTTATTTTTAGTAGGTTCATTTTTTGGATGGTGCCTAGAGGTCTTCTTTAGAAGGTTTTTCAGTGCAAAAAAATGGGTAAATCCAGGCTTTATGAGAGGCCCATGGCTTCCTTTATATGGATTTGGAGTAACAGTAATGTTTACTATCATTATTGTTTTACAAAAGAATTTACCTTTAGATATTCCTTTATATAACCCAAATGGAGCTTATAATTTTAGAGGAGAGAGTTCTCCAACAGTTTATGATCTAATTCCTATTTCAATTATGGGTGCATCTATGATCTTACTTGAATTTGTCGCAGGATTAATCTTTGTTAAGGGTTTCAAAGTTAGATTATGGGATTATACCAATATGAAAGGTAATATCATGGGTATTATATGTCCTGTATTTAATGTCATTTGGGTAGCGTTAGCAATTATTTTCTATTATGGTATTAATCCTTTTGTTTATGATATTGCAAATAAAGCATATGTTTATATGTTTGGTCAATCTTTAAATTCTCCAGTCACTGAAGCAGGTAACGTCGCACATTTTGGCTTTATCTTTGCTCTTGGTTTAGTATATGGAGTAATGCTAGTAGACTTAATTAAATCTATTGATTTATTTAATAAGATTACTAAGTTTGCAAAAGAATCTGGTTTAGTAACTCGTTATGATGAAATGAGATTAAAACAAAAAGAATTAACCAAGGAAGCAAAACAAAAATTAGTTTCTGTTTTACCAGAAACTGTTAAAAAGACATTAGAAGAAAGTAAGAAAATTACCATTAATAATGAGGTAGTAGAAAAAGCAAAAGATACTATTTCTAAAATCATATTAATAGATCCTAATAAATCAACTTCATCAAATTATGATGAAAATGGTAGACCTATTTCTATCGACGAAGAGAAGAAAAAATAAAGTCCGGGGAAACCGGACTTTTCTATTGATGTAATGAGAAGAAGATATCTGATAAAGTTTCAGGTTGTTCTTTAAAGGAGTTCTTTACCCAGAAAGTGAGTAAAGAGATTAATGATTCTTTAAGAGTATAGATTTGAATTTCTGTAGATATATTGTCTTTATAAATAATTTTTTGATTTACTAATGCATTGATGAGTTCGCTTGATCCTTCTTTAAATTCATCGATGAAGACATATGCAGCATCAGATTTTAAAATGCCAGAAATAAGTTCGCGTTCTTCTTGAATGTGATAGAAGATATGAGTAATTAAATGTTTATAATCAAAGACACTTGCATCAGAGAAATCGTGACCTGTTTCTTTCTTTAAATTAGGAGAGAAAACATGATGGAAAATATGATGACAAATATTTCTTAAGACATCATTTTTACATTTGAAATGTTTATAGAAAGTAGATCTTGAAACACCTGATTCATTTAAAATATCTGAAATTAAAATTTCTTCATAAGATTTTTCTGACATTAATTTGTTCATTGCATTATGAATTGCTTCTAATGACTTTTCTTCACGTTTATCCATAAAATTGACTCCTTATCGAACTTATGTTCAGTTCTAGATTAATTATAAAACTATTTTATACAATTGTCTTGTAATTTATTTAAAATAAAAGACTAGTAGAATATAATTTTAATATTGAATTGAGGGAGATATAAAAATGAAACGTTCATCATTACTCGCACAATTAATATATCGTTCAATTTTAGTTATTGTCGGTATTACAGGTGCAATTTTAGGCTTTGTAAATAAAGGAACACATTGTTTCTTATTTTACACTTATTGGTCAGGTTGGTTTGCAACTATTGTTGCGATTACTACATTAGTATCTACTATTTTACAATTAGCAAAGGGAGAAAAAGAAGGATATAACAAATTTATTCCTATCTTAAAGTTCTGCGCTAATATTATGATTATTGCAACATTTGTTGTTGCAGGCTTTGTTTTACCAGATAAAATTTGGATGAAAGAATATTGGACTTATGCAACTGGTATTTTCTATCACTTCTTACTTCCAATTATGACTGTTGTTGATTCAGTCTTATTTGACAAAAAACAATCATATCGTTTAGTTTATCCATTCATTGGATTTATTCCATCATTATTATATTGGATTATTGTTATTTGGAGATTCTTAGCATATAGAAGTGCATGTGGAGGTCATATTCCTCAAGCAGAATGGGCATATTATTATCCATATGGCTTTACTAACATTGATAACAAAGCATCTTTAGGTGGCTTAATTGGCTTACTTGCGGGTATTTTAGTAGCATTAATCTTAATTGGCTTTATTTATTGGACAGTCGATAAATTAGTTAAAGTAGATGGTAAAACTAAGTTTGAAAACAAAATTAACGAAGAAGAGATGACTGATATTATCCATCTATTAAAAAAGAATAAATAAAAATACAAACCATTTAGTTAAAGATAATTAGCTAAGTGGTTTTTATTTTATAAATAATATATTTAAGTGTAGAGTTCGAAAACTATAAAAATATAAAACAAGAGTTCGAGAAAAATGAGAGAAATAAAACTTTTGTCATTAAATGTCTTATAAATCTTTAAAATATAAGTATTTTCCTATTTATTTTGTTTGTTTTAATAGATATACTATCTATTGCAAAAGGAGATTAATTATGGAACTTGCTAATCAAACACAAATGAAAAATTTCTTTGATGAACTTGCTAAAACTTGGGATTCAAGACAAAAAGAGATATCTCCTAGAGATGAATTAATTAAATCTTTACCTATTGATAATAATGATTTAGTTCTTGATTTAGCATGTGGTACAGGCATTGTTTCTAATCTCATTTATCAAAAAACAAATAGACAAGTAATTGGTCTAGATATTTCTTCAGAAATGATTAGTCGTGCCAAAGCAAAGTATAGTGAAGATATCGCGAAATATTTTGTTGGAGATTTTTATGATTTTAAATATGAAGAAAGCTTTAACGCTATTGTAGTTTTTGATGCTTTTCCTCATTTTACTGATAAAAATAAATTTATAGCATCATGTAGAAATAATCTTAAAGATAAAGGCTATTTATGTATTCTTCATGATTTAGGTAGAGAAGAACTTGCTCATCATCACGCAGGTAGAGTAATGCAATATTCTTTAGATTTATTATCTCCATTAGAAGAATATGAATATTTCAAAGAAGAATATGATTTAATTGCAAGTTACGAAGATGAAACTAGATATTTATTAATAATGAGAAAAAAATAAGATGACAACAATTTTAGATCAAAGAAAAAATATTAGAACTAGAAAAATTATTACTTTAGCTATTTTAGCATTTTTAGTAATAGTTGTTTTCTTTTTGTCTTTATTTATCGGCAACGGAAAAGATTTTATGTCTTTAGTTAATGGCTTTTTTCATAAGGGAAGTCGAATTGATGAAATCTTAGTCTATAATATTGCTCTTCCTCGAGCATTAGCAGGATTACTTGTTGGAATTGGTCTAGCCATATCTGGCGTCATTATGCAAGTTGATTTAAATAATACAATGGCGTCTCCTTCAACATTAGGTGTTAGTAATGCTGCAGTCCTTGGTGCAAACCTTGCTATTACAATTTTGAGTGGTGGTTATTTTGATTCTAATAATGGTTCTTATTGGAATATGAATAATCCATATGTAGTTACTATATTTGCCTTTATTTTTTCAGTAATTTGCGTATTAGTAATTCTTGGAATGTCAGCATTTAAGAATTTCTCACCTAATACTGTTATTTTATCTGGTATTGCACTTGGCGCGATGTTTACTGCTATTACTACAATTTTACAATATTTTGCAACCGATACTCAGCTTGCAGGTATGGTTTATTGGTCATTTGGAGACTTAAGTAGAGCAACATATACAGATGATTACATTATTCTAACTGTAGTATTAATTTCATTTGTTTATTTTATGATTTATTCATTTCAATTTAATGCATTAAATCAAGGTGATTTTACTGCTAAATCATTAGGAGTAAATGTAAATATGTTAAGATTTGTCTCATTATTACTTGCTTCATTGTGTACAGCAGTTTGTATTTCATTTGTAGGAATTATTGGATTCCTTGGAATTCTTGCTCCACATATTGTAAGGAGAATTATTGGTAACGATTATCGTTATTTAATTCCAGGTAGTGCCTTAATGGGTGCCTTAATTTTGTTAAGTTCTGATTTATTGTCTAAAGTAATTCTAAAAGATTTATCTTTACCAGTTGGCGCAATTACTTCATTATTTGGGGCACCATTCTTCTTATATATTATCTTTAGAAGAAAGGAGAATTTAAACTAATGTTAGATGTTAAGAGTTTATCTTTCTCCTATAGTAAAGAGAAAATCACAATCAGTGATATAAATTTTGAATTAAATGCAGGTGAAGTATGTTCAATTGTCGGTCCTAATGGTGCAGGTAAATCTACTTTACTTAAGTGTTTAGATTCGTTAATTAAAATTAGAAGCGGTTCGATAATTTTAGATAATCAGGACGTTATTAAAATGAATCGTAGAGAACGTGCTAAAAATATTGCGTATGTTTCTCAAAATAGTCAAACTTCTCCATTAAGCGTATATGACACAATTATGCTTGGAAGAATGCCTTTTTCTTCATTTTATACTAATGAAGAAGATGCTAAAAGAGTAGAAAAGATTATCGAAGAGATGGAACTTACTTCTTTAGCAAATAAGTCTATTACAGAATTATCTGGCGGTGAACTTCAAAAAGTTATGATTGCTAGAGCATTAGTTGGTGAACCAAAGGTTTTATTACTTGATGAACCTACTAATAATTTAGATATTCATAATCAATTAAAATTATTTAGTTTAGTAAAAAAACTCGCCAAAGAAAAAAATATTATCGTTATTATTATTGTTCATGATTTAAATATGTCTTTAGACATTTCAAATAAAATATTAGTTTTATCAGAAGGTAGAATGGAAGCGTTTGGGAATAAAGAAGTTCTAACTTCAAAATTGATTGAAGATGTATTTAAAGTGAAAAACAAAATTATTACTCAAGAGGGAAAGGATTTAATTATTTATGAAGAGTAAAAAGTTATTATTAAGCACAGCAATATTATTAAGCTTAGTATCATGTGGGGGAGGAAGTAGTGAAGTAAGTAACTCAATTTCTGAAAATACAGAAGTTAAAATTACAGATTTAGCTAATAGAGAACTTACTATTGATACTTCTAAAGTCAACAAAGTAGTCTGCGTCGGTGCAGGTGCATTAAGATTATATTCATACGTCGGTGATATGAATAAATTATCAGGTGCAGAAGATATCGATAGAACTACTGGAGAAAAAGGATCTAATCCATTTGTTACAGCATCAAGACCATATTATGATGTTAACAAAGATTTATTAAAGAATTTACCAACATGTGGACTTGGTGGACCTATGCACCAAAGTGCAGAAGCTGATAAAATCTTAGCATGTGAACCAGATGTAGTTTTCTCATTATATACAGATCCAAAAGCTGCAAATGATTTACAAGAAAAATTAGGTGGTATTCCAGTTGTTGTTTTAAAATATGGTCAACAGTCAGTATTTGATGACAATATTAAAAAATCATTAAGAGTTTTAGGCCAAGTTTTAAATAAATCAGAAAAAGCAGAAAATCTTATTTCATACATTGATACCTCTAAAACAGAACTTCAAAATAAAACAAAAGATGTTAAAGATGAAGATAAAGAATCAGTTTATATTGGTTGTTTAGGTAACTGGGGAAAGCAGTCAATTTATTCAACATCAACATCTTATCCATTATTTACAGTTTCAGGTATTAAGAATGTTTTAGAAGGTAATGTTTCAATTACTCAAGGAAATGTTGACCCTGGTTCATTTGTTGCAAGCAATCCAGATAAAATTATCATAGATGCTGCAGGTGTTGATTTATTTAAAACAACATATAGTGAAGATCCAGATAAATTCAATGCAATGAATGCATTTAAAAATGGAGAAATTTATTTACAGATGCCATTTAATGCATATTATACAAACCTTGAAATTGCTTTAATGGATGCTTATTATGATGCATCAGTTGTCTTTACTGAACAATATAAAGGTTTTGATTTAGACGCTAAATGTAAAGAAATTTCAGAAGCATTCCTTGGGGTAGATTGCTACGACTCAATTAAGAACGCTAAGTCATCTCACGGTGGCTTCCAAAAAATTAGTAACCCTCAAGAATTCTTTGCAGCATAAAATAAATGAACCTTATTTGAGAAAACTCATCTAAGGTTCATTTTTTTAGATTAATTCTAAACCATTAATAATTAATTTAAATCTTGCATCTAAATGTTTTGCAGCAAGCTTACATAATTTCATACGTTCCATAAAGATTTCAAAATAATCCATAACATCGGTAATTTCAGTATCAATTGTCATATTACAGATAATTGCACGATTTTCTTTATCAATTTCTACTTGAGAAGAGATAACAGCGTAATTAACACGTAAATGGATGTTGCCATGAGCCTCTTCTTTAGTAACTGTTGATCTTACTCTAGTTCTTCTAACGTCTGTCTTATCTGCAATGATTAAGGCTGCTGCAATTGAGTTGACAGGGTAAGCAGCTGATTCATCGTGATTACCAATTGCGGCAATAATTGGTGAAATATCTTTTGGCTCCATTTCAAGTCTAGTTAAGATATTAAACGCCATCATTGCACCGACTTGACCATGTCCTACACGGTTAATTCCATTACCAATATCGTGCATGTATGCTGCAATTTGACCTAGTCTAATTTCTCTAGGTGAATATGAAAAGCCTGTTAAAATGTCTTTTACTACTTTGCAGCATTTTAAAACATGTCCATAAGAGTGGTCTGTAAAACCTTGTGCTGCTAAAGAAGCATCTGCCATTTGTACATAGTTTGCAATTTCTTTATTGTTTCTAATTTCATCAAAAGTAATTTCTTTACCCATAAATATCTCCCAAATATATGAATATATATTTTTAATATAATAATCTTCTTTAAAGAAGTTGTCAAATGATAAAATTTTATCAATTTAAGAAAAAAATATAATTTGGGTATTTACAAAATTTAAAAAAGGTCGTATATTCTAGTAAAGGCAATTTAAAACCTTGGTAAAACAATCCGTCTAGCATCATAAGATCAGTCTGTGGTGAAATTAATTATAGGGAGTAATTAGTGGAACCTGACGTAAAGGTCTTAGTGTATGAAAGATTAGGAATTGTCTTTTTTTTATTTTTTTAATAAAAAAAAGACCGAAGTCTTCTAAATGTATAAGTATGGATTAATATCCATATTTTTTCTTTTGAGTAACAAAGAAGAATATTGTCATTAAAGAAGAGCCGATTTCTGCAAAAACTGCAGAAGCGTAGACTCCGTCAACCTGCCATAGTAAAGGTAAAGTAAGTACACATACTAATTCAAATACTAATGATCTAACAATAGAAATAATCGCTGAGATTAAGCCGTTATTTAATGAAGTGAAGAAGGCACTTGCAAACATACTAAATCCACATGTTAAATATACAAAAGCATATATTCTATTAGCACGTGTTGAAATGCTTGCTAAATTTTCATTACCTGCAGCAAAGAAGATAGATAAAGGAGATGCTACTAGTTGGGCTAGAGAAAACATTAATACCCCAGTAAGAGCAATTAATATTAATGATTTTTTAAAGACATTATGTAATTCTTCTTTATTTTGAGAGCCATAATTATATCCAACAATTGGAGACGTGCCGATAGAGTAACCAATAAATATTGCCATAAAGACATAAGAAATATACATGATGATGCCGTAAGAAGAGACTCCATCAACTCCAGCATATTTTAATAATTGTGCGTTGTAAAACATTGAGACAATAGAACCAGAAATATTTGTAATAAATTCTGATAAGCCGTTAGAGAATACTTTTATTAAGGCTTTTCCTTCGAATTTAGTTTTACCTAAATGGATAATTAAATCTTTTTTATGTGTAAAATAAATAATAGGACCGATAGAAGCAATAGCGCATCCTGCTAAAGAAGCAAGTGCCGCACCTTCTACTGAAAGATTGAATAAACCAATTAATAATGCGTCTAAAACAATATTTGTTAAACCTGCTCCAAGAATAAATAAGAATCCTGTTTTTGGCTTTTCTGCTGCAACAAAGAAAGCTTGAAAAACATTTTGAAGGATAAATAAAGAAACAGTTACCATCCCGATATGACCGTATCTAATCGCGTAATTTACCATTTCTTCAGTAGATGTAGAAGAAATGGATGCCATAAATCTAACAAATGGTTCAGTTGTAATATATCCAACAATTCCTAGAATTATGCTTAAAAATATTGCAGTATAAATAATTAAAGAAAATAGTGAATTTGCTTCTTTATTATTCTTTTCTCCTAGAGTTTTACTAACTAAGGCAGTACCACCGCTTCCAAGCATAAAACCAATTCCACCTAAAATCATAATATAAGGGAATACTAGATTAACACCTGCAAAAGCATCGTTACCTGCAAATTGTGAGATAAAAATACCGTCTACAATTGTGTATAACGATGAAAATATTGACATTATAATTGAGAAAATAACTGCGTGAAATATATGTTTATAAGTAAAATGATCATTTAGTCTAACTCTCATATCAAACTCCTTCTAGGCTTACCTAGAGTCTTATCCAATATTACGGTTAAGGCCGTATATCCTCCGACACCGATAACTATCATATCTAGATATAAATATATAGTCAACTAATAATATAATACTGATAAAACAAAAAAACAGGAATAAATCCTGTTTTATGCATTGATTAAGTTTTCGATAATTGTTGAAGTTTGATTTATTTGTTCAACCATAGTGATTGTTGCTTCTCCGTCTCCTTTTTGATGACCGTATGAAGCAAAGTTACCATGGTTACCACCTTCAATTGTATTAAATGAAGTGTTAGAAGGTAAGTTAACTTTGTTATTTTCAAATTCATTAGCTTTCATAACTTGGTCGTTAGAACCAACAATTGTTGCAACTTTAAGACCTGATGAAGATAAATCTTTTGTTGAATATGATGCAAGTAAGACAAGTCCATCTAACTTTTCGTAATTTCTAGATGTATAGATACTTCCCATAGCTCCTCCAAGAGAATGACCACCTAAATACCAAGAAGAAATAGATGGAGTAGAAGAAATGACTGAATCTGCTTTATTAATACCAAACATTGCAAGGTTGAAAGGCATTTTAACAATTACTGTATAAATATCATCTTCTGCAAGTTTTCTTGCAAGTGGAGCGTATGCTTCTGCTTCAACTTTTGCACCTGGATAGAAAATAAAACCTGTTGTTGCATCATTATCTAATGGCTTAAATGTAATTGAATTACTATTATTTTCAACTTGAACAGTTGAAGAAGATTCTAAATAAGTATCGACATCTACTGCGTGATAATATACTGCTGTGTAACCAAAGAAGATCCCTGCTACAAAAGCAAATACTGCTAAAATTGAAATTAATGTAATTAATAATTTTTTATGCTTTTTCATATATGTACCCCTTAATACAGACAATCAATATAGTACATAATAATTTTAAATAATTTAAGCAAATGTGAAAAAAAGATAGAAAAATAACTTTTTGAGAGAATATTTTAAGTTTACTTTTTCTTATTTGTTTTTCAAAATTTTGAACTTAGATAAAAAACATTGAAAAATAATATTCTATAGAATATATTTACTTTGTAATCAGTGATAGGAAACTAATTTACTAATTATCTTTTAGAGAGAGTTCGCTTGGTGAAAGAACTTAGATATAGGTAGAGTGCTATTTCCTTAGATTCTAGGCAAACCTAGCGTTTACTTGCGTTAAAGTATATCAATTAAGTGCTTATCAATGATAAGAAACAGGATGGTACCGCGATTTTTCGTTCCTGAAAATAGTGAGGTACTTTTTTTGTACCTTAAAAAGGAGTTTTATTTATGAAAAAAATGTCATCAGATGAAATTAGATCCACATGGCTCAAGTTCTTCGAATCAAAAGGACACTACATTGAACCATCTGCATCATTAATTCCACACAACGATCCAACACTTTTATGGATCAACGCAGGGGTTGCTGCATTAAAGAAATACTTTGATGGTAGCGAAATCTCCCCACATACAAGAATTACTAACGCTCAAAAATCATTAAGAACTAATGATATTGAAAATGTTGGTAAAACAGCTCGTCACCACACATTCTTCGAAATGATGGGTAACTTCTCAATTGGCGATTATTTTAGAAATGAAGTAATTCCATGGGCTTTTGAATTATTAACAAGTGAAAAATATTTTGGTTTCCCAACAGAAAAGTTATATATCACACATCATCCATCAGACACAGCTA
This sequence comes from Caryophanales bacterium UBA3210, assembly GCA_002363635.1. Taxonomy (GTDB): domain Bacteria; phylum Bacillota_I; class Bacilli_A; order RFN20; family CAG-449; genus UBA3210. The sequence continues at coordinate 15,702 of DEWM01000107.1, forward strand.
CTCGTGATTTATGGATTAAATGTGGTATGCCTGCAGATCATATGATTCCTTTAGAAGGCAACTTCTGGGAAATCGGTGAAGGACCATGTGGACCTGATACTGAAATCTTCTTTGATAGAGGTACAAAATATGATCCAGAAAACATTGGTATTAAATTATTAAAAGAAGATATTGAAAACGATAGATATATCGAAATCTGGAACATCGTTTTCTCACAATATAATGCTGAAACTGGTGTTAAGAGAGAAGATTATAAAGAATTACCTTCTAAGAACATTGATACTGGTGCAGGTCTTGAAAGATTTGCTTGTGTATTACAAGGAACAGATACTAACTTTGAAACAGACTTATTCTGGCCTTATATTGAACAAGTTATGAAGTTATCTGGTAAACCTTATGAAGGTGATAACAAGATGGCTTATAGAGTTATTGCAGACCATATTAGAACATGTACATTTGCTTTAGCAGATGGTGCAATGTTTAGTAATGAAGGTAGAGGCTATGTCTTAAGAAGAATCTTAAGAAGAGCAGTTAGATACGGAAGAAAACTTGGTATTAACAAACCATTCTTATCTGATTTAGTACCTACAGTTATTGAAGTTATGCATGATTTCTATCCTTACTTAGCAGAACACAAAGAAAGAGTTATGAAGATGATCAAATCTGAAGAAGTTAAGTTCGCTTCAACTCTTGAAAAAGGTGAAAACATGCTTAAAGATATGCTTGATAAATCACAGGGTAAAGTCTTATCAGGCGAAGATGCTTTCAAATTATATGATACATATGGTTTCCCAGTTGAATTAACAGTTGAAATTGCTGCAGAATCATCATTCACAGTTGATATGGATGGATTCAACAAAGAAATGAAAGCTCAAAAAGAAAGAGCTAGAGCTGCTCGTGGTGATTTACAATCATTCAATAAACAATCAAAAGACTTAATGGAATTCTCAACTCCATCAGAATTTGTTTATTTTGATACAAAACCAATGGACGCTACAGTAATTGGTTTATTCAAAGATGGTGTTAAAGTTGATGAAATCGACGATGAAGGTGAAGTAGCATTCGATACTACAAACTTCTACGCTACAATGGGTGGTCAGGTTGCAGATACTGGTAGAATTGTTAATGATAACTGCCAAGCAGTTGTTAACGATGTTAATCCATCAGTTCAAAAACAACACTTACATTCAGTTAAAGTTGAATTTGGTTCAATCAAAGTCGGTGATAAATTCACTTTAATCATTGATGAAGAAAGAAGAATGAGAATTCAACGTAACCACTCATCTGCTCACTTACTCCAAGCAGCTTTACAAGAAGTTCTTGGTCCTTCCGTCCACCAAGCTGGTTCATTAGATTCAGAAGAATGTGTAAGATTTGACTTCACATACAATGAAAAGATGACTCCAGTTCAATTAAGACAAGTTGAAAAATTAGTTAACGAATATATCTATAAAGCTTTACCAGTTAAGACAGAAATTCTTCCTATTGAAGAAGCTAAAAAAGCTGGTGCAATGATGTTATTCGGTGAAAAGTACGGTGACACAGTTAGAGTTGTTACTATGGGTGATATCTCCAAAGAATTCTGCGGAGGTACTCATGTATCTAATACTTCTGAAATTGGTTTATTTGCAATTGCATATGAAGAATCAATTGCAGCAGGTGTAAGAAGAATTGAAGGTAGAACTGGTTTAGCAGCTTATGAATTAATTAAGCAAAAAGAAATCGTTCTTGAAAAAGCTCAAAACGCTTTAAAGGCTGCTACATTAAATGAAACACCTACAAAGGCTGCTTCAGTTATGAATGAAGTTTCTACTTTAAAGAAACAAAACAATGATTTAACTCAGAAATTATCAGCATACGAATCAAAGAATGTTGCTTCTGAATTTGAAGAAATCAATGGTAAACACGTCTTACTTAAGAAAGTTGAAGGATATGATAAAGATAGATTCAATGCATTATTTGATTCCTTAAAAGTTGTTTACGAAGATTCAATCGTTGTTCTAGCTAACGTAAATGATGGAAGAATTGCTTTCATTGCTTCAGTATCTTCTTCATTACAAGGTTCTTACCAAGCAGGTAATATCATTAAGAAAGTTACTTCCTTAACTGGTGGTAATGGCGGAGGCAGAAAAGATGTCGCTCAAGGTGGCGGTAAAGATGCATCCAAACTTGATGAAGCTTTCTTAGAATTAAGAAAAGATTTTTAATTAAATTAGCACACTTAGGTTAAATCCTAGGTGTGTTTTCTTTTTGCATATGTTATATTTTATATATAAGGAGTTAACCAAAATGGCAGAAGAAAGAAAAAGCAATATTCCAGAAGATTTAGATACTATCGTAATGGTAGATGAAAAAGGTAATAAAAAGAATTTAACAATCTATTTTACATATCACTCAGATAAGTTTGATAGAGATTATGTCGTCTTCTATGATCCAGATAATGAAGAAGAATTAATTTCAGCATGGGTAGATGAAGGTGGAGACCTACACGACCTTGAAACTGAAGATGAATTTAATGAACTTTCTTCAGTAGTTGATGAATATCAAGAAGATAATAAAGACTAATAATAAAAGTAAGTTCGAAACTTACTTTTTTTATGGAAAAAAGGGCATTTTTAATATAATATGATAAATATGGATGAATATTTAAATAAGTTATATATCTTAAAATGTAATTACAAAACGGACCAACCAAATATTGTTTATTTAAAAGGTAAATATGAATCTCTAATGGTAGATATTGGAGGAGGTAAAGAGACTTTTAAATTAATTCAAAAATTTTGGGATGAGAATTCTTTGGAAGAACCTGATTATGCAGTTTTAACTCATTATCACTGGGACCATTCTTTTGCTTCTTCCTTATATAAGAGTCAAATCATCTCTTCTTCATATACTAATTCTAAAATTGAAGAAATGATTAAACTAAATCCGTCTTCTATAAGTGAATTTATTTCTGATGATAAACAACCTGAATTTTGTAGGGAGCATCTTGAAATAGAATATAAAGATGGATATA
>DEWM01000107.1:18793-23291 GCA_002363635.1 Caryophanales bacterium UBA3210
GATATCTTATGTGATTCATTTTTGGTTATAGATTTAGGGGAAAGAATAGTTCAAATTCTTTTAATTCCTTCTTCTCATACTGAAGGCTCTTTAGCAGTTCTTGATCTAAATACCTCTACTTTAATTATTGGAGACGCAGCATGCGGCAAGATTAAAGGTAGAAATTTTATCCATGATTCAAATAAAATTAGAGAACTTTATTCAGTACTTGATAACCTTAAATTTGATTATGTTATTGAGGGACACTCAAGAACTCAAACTAGAAAAGAATTTATGGATTCATTATATTAGGGGATGTTTAATAACCTAGGTTAGGTTTTACATCCTTTTTCTTTACTCTAATTTTAAGATATAGAAATAGATGAATAATTCATCTATAATAAATAAGCAAGAGAATAAATATGGTTTATATAGTTTACGGTGATCAATATCCAATTGTAGATAAAAGAGTTAAAAAAATGGTTAAAACATTGTTAGATGGAGAATCTCCAGATGAATTTAACTATTTAAGAATTAATGCCAGGGAAGTACTTGCCCAAGACATTGCTTTTGAGATTTCTTTACTTCCTTTAGGTGGTAAAAAAGTATTACGTATTGATAATCCATATTTTTTAACTTCTGTTAGAGAAAAAGTTGCTATTGATAAAGATCAAGATTTTACAAAACTTGTTGACGCCCTTAACGAAGATAATGAGGGAGTAGAAGTTATCTTTGTTGTAGAAAATAAAACTTTAAATCAAAAGAGTGAAGTTTATAAAGCTGTTAAAGCTAATGGAAAAATTATTTTTGAAGAAGGCTTAACTAGAGAAAATCTTGAACAAACTGGTTTAATGTATTTTCAAAAGAAAGGCGCGACTATTACTCAAGAAGCTTTTAGATTGTTACTTGAAAGAACTGGAGATAATTTATCTTCCTTTATTCAAGAAGCAGATAAATTATGTTTATATGGTAAAGATTTAGATGTAGATGATGTCAATGTCATGGTACCAGTTCCATTAGAACAAAATGCTTTTAATATTGCAGAAGCTTTAATTAGTTCAAATATTGGACAAGCGATTAAAATCTATCGTGATTTATTAGTTTTAAAAGAAGATCCAGTAAGATTAATGAACTTACTTGCGTCTCAGTTTAGATCATATTGTGAGGTTGCTTATCTTTATCAAGTTGAAAAATATCAACAAGATGATATTGCTACTATGTTAAAGATGCATCCTTATAGAGTTAAGATGATGTGTCGTACTTTAACTAAAATTAGTTATAAACAAATTTTAAATATTATTGATAGATTATATGAACTTGATTGTTCAATTAAAGGTATGAAAGTTGACGCTCAAACTGGTTTTGAGATGTTCTTAATTAACTTTAATGAATATAAGAATGGAAAATAAGATGGACGGAATTGTATTAGTAGATAAAAAGATAGACTGGACTTCTCGTGATGTAGTTAATAAATTAACTAGACGTCTAGGAACTAAAAAAATTGGTCATACTGGAACTTTAGACCCTTTTGCAACAGGATTACTTGTTATTACAATTGGAAAAGGTACTAAAGCAGGTCAGTTTTTAGAAGCAATGGATAAGACATATATTGCAACTTTAAAACTTGGTAAAAGTACAGATACTTTAGATTTTACTGGTAATGTTACTAGTGAAAAAGAAGTAAAATTACCTTTAGATAAAGTTGAAGTCAAAAATGTCCTTAAATCTTTTTTAGGTGAAATAGAACAGATTCCTCCTAAATATAGTGCGATTAAAATTAATGGTGTTAGAGCCTATGAACTAGCGCGTAATGGAGAAGAAGTTACTATTCCTTCTCGTAAAGTAACTATTCATGAACTTGAATTAATTGATATTAAAGATGATGAAATTAGTTTTAAAGTCCATTGTTCTAAAGGAACTTATGTCAGAACTTTAGGAGAAGATATTGCGTCTAAACTTGGTTATCCAGGTCACTTAACTTCTTTAAGAAGAATTCAAGTCGGTGATTTTAAAATTGAAGATGCTTTAGATGTTAATGAGATTGAAGAAAAAGATATAGTTCCTATTACTTCAGCATTAACAAATTATAAGAAATATATATGTTCTCCAAAAGAAACTGAAATGGTTAAAAATGGAGTTAAACTTAAAATTAATGATACAGTAGATTTATTTATGGTCAGTCAAGAAGGAGAGGCTCTTGCTATTTACTCATTAAATAAAGATGGTTATTATCATACTGTAAGAGGATTATTTTAATGAAGATTGTTTATTTGAAAAACTTAGATGAAATTTCTTCCTTAGGCGAGATTTCTTTAGCCCTAGGTTTTTTTGATAGTCTTCATAAAGGTCATCAAGCTTTAATTAAAGAAGCTAAAAACTCTCCTTATAAAGTAGGATTATTTACTTTCTCAGAAAATCCTGCAGCATTAATCAAAGAAGAACCTTATGAATGTGTTAATTCCTTAGGGATTAGAGAAGAAATTCTTTGTAAAGAAGGAATTGATTATTTAATTATTCTAGAAACTAATTTAGAAAATTTAAATACTTCTAAAGAAGATTTTATTAAGAATTTTATTATTAAAATAGGTGCAAAAAAAGTTGTCTGTGGCTTTGATTTTTCTTTCGGTAAAAAAGGCGAAGGCAAGGCTAAAGATTTATTAAATTATCATGAATTTGAAACAGTAGTAATTGATGAGGTTAAAAATGAAAGAGGAGAAAAAATCTCATCTACTTTAATTAAAAAATTAATTAAAGAAGGTAATGTAGAAGAAGCAAACTCTTATATGATTAGACCTTTTACAATGGAAGGTAAAATTATTTATGGATATCAACTTGGTAGAACTATTAATTTTGCCACTGCTAATTTAGATATAAAAGAAAACTTTGTTTTACCTAAAAACGGAGTCTACGCGACAAGATTTATTATTGAAGGTAGAGCATATGATAGTATGACTAATGTAGGAATTCATCCTACCGTTAATAAATTAGTTAAACCATCTATAGAAACTAACATCTTTGATTTTGAAGAAGATATCTATAATAAGGACGTCAGATTAGAATTTTATAAGATGACTAGAGGTGAACGTAAATTTAATGATGTTAATGAATTAAAGTCTCAACTTGAAAAAGATAGAGAAGAAATAAAAAAATATTTTCTCACTTTAAAAAAATAAAACTTGTTATTATAAATAATAAATGATAAATTATATATGCGACTGACTCTTGGAATATCGAATCTCCAACGAATCTCTAGGTCTCAGTTAAGCAAATAAAATGCAAAAGGAGAATAAATAAAATGGCATTAACAAAAGAACAAAAAGCAGAATTAGTTGCAAAATTTGGCGCTAATGACAAAGACACTGGATCAGTTAAAGTTCAAATCGCTTTATTAACAGTTCAAATCCAGCAGTTAACAGCACACTTAAAGAAAAACATCCATGATGCTTCTTCAAGACGTGGCTTACAGATTTTACTTGGTAAGAGAAGAGGACTTCTTGACTACTACAAAGCAAATGATGTCAAAGGCTATGCTGAATTCATTAAAGAAATCGGCTTAAGAAAATAAGTTTTAAAAACTAAATTCTTAGAAGGTAAGGGAGACCTTACCTTTTTTTTATCCTTTGAATGTTAATATTTATGTTGTATAATGATGTGTTATATCAAAGATATAACTATTTATATTATTTTTGCTTATATAGGAGGATATTATGACTGACGCAATGAAGACTTTTTTAGAAAAAAATAAAGTAGATGAAAAGGTAATTTATGACACTTTAACTACATCTAAAAGAACTTATGAACAAAAAGTATTAGATCTTGCACATTTAGCGGAAAACCAATTAAATGTTTTAGATATTCCTGATAAAACACTTCATTATTTTTCAACTGGTGCAATTAATGATTTATTTGAAGGTCACGCTCCATATAGACCAAGATACGTCATGGTTGATTTTGATAGATTCATGAAAAATGGTTCTAAGTTTTTACGTATCAATCCTCCTAAAACTTTTGATGAAGCCATCTTTGCGTTAATGACTATCTATCATCACATTCCTTCAATTACTAATTTCCCAGTATATTTAGGTAATTTAGATTATTTACTTGATCCATTTATTAAAGATTTAAGTGATGAAGAAGTTAAAACTAAAATTAGATTATTCTTAAATTTCTTAGATAGAACAATTGATGACTCATTTTGTCACGCCAATATTGGTCCAAAAGAAACTAGAATGGGTAAGTTATTATTAGAAGTAGAACAAGACTTAGCAAATACAGTTCCTAACTTAACTATTAAATATAATTCTAAAATTACTTCTGATGAATTTATGAAACTTGCTATTGCTACATCATTAAAATGTTCTAATCCAGCATTATGTAATGATGATATCAATTCAACATATTATGATTCTTCTTATGGTATTTCATCTTGCTACAACATTTTACCTATAAGAGGAGGAGCATATACTTTAACTCGTTTAACTTTAACTAAACTTGCAGAAGAAACTTCTGACATTAATAA
>DEWM01000107.1:23338-23877 GCA_002363635.1 Caryophanales bacterium UBA3210
TTTATTAATGAAGTATTACCAGAAGCTTTAAAATGTATTGCAGATTACGAAAATGAAAGAATTAAATTCTTTGTTGAGAAGTCAGGATTCTTTGAATCCTCATTCTTAGTTAAAGAAGGTTTAATTGATAAAGATAGATTTGTTCCTATGTTTGGAATTACTGGTCTTGCTGAATGTGTTAATACCTTACTTAAAGATAAGAATTTAAAATATGGCTTAGATAAAGAAGCAGATGATTTAGGCGTTAAGATTATGGAAAAGATTGAAGAAGTAGTATCTACTTTTAAAGCAGAATATACTCCTTTAACTTCTTCTCATTTTATGTTACACGCTCAAGTTGGTCTTGATTCAGATAAAGGCATTACTTCAGGTGTAAGAATTCCAGTTGGAGATGAACCTGAAAACTTTGCAGATCATTTAAGACATTCATCTAGATACCATAAATTCTTCCCAGCAGGAGTAGGAGATATTTTTCCAATTGCTTCAAATGTAACTCAAAATATGGATGCTATGTTAGATGTAGTTAAGGGTGCTTTTAA
>DEWM01000122.1 GCA_002363635.1 Caryophanales bacterium UBA3210
CCCCAATCCCCATAGAATTATTTTAAATTTAATAAATTAATGAAAATATTTAATTAAAAATTATATTTTATTTATTAATTTAATTAATTATTATTAAAAATGCAAGCACTTATCAAAAAGAACTTTACAAGATATATCCTATTGTTAATTCTCCTATTTCTCTGCATATCTCAAACAAAATCACAACCATCATTTCATGATATAACTGAAGTTGTCCCTGGCTATGATGACTATAAAAAAGCTGAATTTTCCAAAGACGAAAAATATACTACTTACTATTTTAAATATAGTATATCTCAAATGCCTCAATCCAGAGTTATGGCTTTCAGATTCGTCTTTGATGAATTTGACACAACCTTTAAAGACGGTAAAATTTTTTGTACTTCAGTAGATTCTTCAACTTCAGATGAGACTTTGAGAGCACAGTTGGATAAGTTAGATGCAAAAACATCTAGTTGTATAGGAGATTTCAATGAACAAGAAGATAAAGGTATGTATGATGGTATTATAAAATTAGATACTACAAAAACAAAACTAGGTATTAAACTAGATGTTTCCCCTGTTACACAATTTAATGCCAGAATATTCTTAAAAATAGTGGGAACATCTTTAGAAACCAAGGAACAATTATTAACCTTGGATCAATCTCATTCATTAATTCCTAATACACTGGTCATATCAGATTTCAGACAACATGCTTCTAAAATTTTATTTTATTCTTTAACAAGAGAATTACAAATGTACTATGTAGAAGGTGACGTTCCTTATCCTGAATTATTATTTTCAGGAAATGTCTTATTAGTTTACACAAATCCAAATCAAGTAAGACAAAAATATAAAAATGCGAATACAATGGTACTTTTATCGAGACCTTTTTCAAAAGCAGAACCTGTATCCGAACAATTTAATTTCCAAGTTAAATTCTTTACATCAAAAGATTTATTAGATTACTTCGTAAGTAATAACCCTTCTGGAAGGTCCAAAAATACTCCATTAATGATAAATATGACCGAATGCACAGCTCCCTATTTTGTCGTGTTAAATTATAATAAAAAAGAAAAAAAAACTTCGTTATATATTGACCAAGTATATGGTAAAGTAACTAAATTATCCGTTGCTACTTCCTTTGGTGAAAATGTCTGGTGGGAAGATATGGTAGATAATATGGTCGAAATTAGAGCAGAAGATAGGTATTATGAACTCCCGGCAAATATGGAAATTCATATTGATGTATATAAAGTCGAATGTCAAGTACCATTATTATTAAATTTCTATTTTATAGATGAAAGTGCCAAAATACCTGATTTAGATTATGGACAAGTAGTTATAAAAAAATTAAAATCTTCCGAAACAGTTCAATTGCCTTTTGCTTCAACTGTCTATGGACCTATTTTATCTATAGAAGTTTTCAATCCTATTAAATTACCTTTTGTTATAATTAATGATGGTAGAAATGAAAATATCATAACTAAAAATAGTTTAATTAAAAGTACACCTATGGGTACTCAAAATCCTTTAGTAATAAAAGAAAGAGGAGGCGATTCAGGTACAAGAGTCATAGTAAAAGTCGGATATACAATTCCAGGAAGTGATTGGGAAAAATTACCGGAACCAAAAAAAAATCTCTATTATAATAAAAAGCTTAATATGCATGTATATGCTTTCCCAAATGATCAATATAGATATAACTATACCTTGACTGAGATAGAAACAAGTGGAAGAAAAGAAGAAGACAATATTAAATATTGTTTTGCAACAAGTATAGGAGCTCCAATACTTCCATCTGCTGAAAATTGTTTTAGAGTTTCTTTACATAATCCTTATACATTAAAAGTTTTGAATCCTTTAGTAATGTATAAAGATTATGAATTCGCTGATGATGTTGGATATTATTTATCAATTAAACCAATAGAATTAACTGATGATATGGAAGTAACAGATTTTCCTCGTACTTATGATACAGATAAAAGAAATATCGAAGGACAAAGTAACGTTATAACTATTGATGAAACAGGTTCAGCTAAAACCATACTTACAGCTCCTGTAAATAAGGAACCTAAAGAATTTATTCAAGTAACTCAATGCTCAAAAACTGATATTTCAATTAAATCAAATGACGCTTTTAATGGAAATATAATTGTCCTAAATGAAACAACTATAAAATCAGGTACTAAAAATTATTTTGCTATTGTAGATAATGTATTATTAGAAGCTGAACTATTTGCCTATGGTGATAAAGGAACTAAAGTTTTTATAAGACATGCTGGCATAAGAGATGGATATACTCCAGAAATAATAGAAAATCCTTCAATTGATTTCAATTCTACAACCAATTCATTAATATTACAACATCCAGTAAATTCATATGAAAGAACGGAATATATAGTTTATGTAGGTAAAGAAGGAGAGCTTAGTGGCAAAGATATTACTTTATGTTCAATAGCTGAAAATGAGCAAATAGCTTCATATTCTAAATCAATAATATCTTATGGTATCACAACAAGTATTGCAATAAATTTCGAAAAAGTTGGTTTAAAGGCAAATGATAACTTTGAAGCTATAGTTTATTACGAATTAAAATTGCAAACAAAAATGGCCTTTTTATCATCTGTTTTTAAAGGTGTAGTCGGAGAAATCAAAACAGATGTAATAACAGAAATAAATAAAGAATATGAAGATAAAAATATTGTATATGCTTCAAGTCAAGCTACCTCAGATGGCCGTACTTTATACTTTTCATATACACCAGAGGAAATAAGAAAGGTACCTGTAGGAGCATTCAGAATTGAATTTGAAAATGAATATACAAAATCATTATCGGGTGTTTATTGTGCATTTGTTGACGCAGAAGAAACAGCAAGTGGAATGATTGAAGCAGTTGAAGATACTTCAGCTATTGCTAATCCTTATTGCATTGGAGGAAAAAGTGTCACTAATGGTAAAAATTATAATTATATATTCAAATATGCTTATGCCAGTAATGATAAACCGAAAAAATTAGTAATTAAAGTCACAAATAATCAAAATATAAATGATGGATTTAATTTATATTTAAGAAAAGGAGAAAATACTTATATAAATTCAACTGATTTTGAGGAACAAAGAGAATATGGTAAAAGAGAAGAATATGAAAAGACTTTAATGCCTTATATAATAGATTTAGAAGAAATTAGAGGTGATGATTCGAAAGAAGATTATGTATCAAAAATGCTTATATATTCCAAAATTTTCGAAATGCAAATGTACTACTTAGATGAAACAGGCCAAACTAATATGCCTATATTATTTTT
>DEWM01000063.1 GCA_002363635.1 Caryophanales bacterium UBA3210
AGAAGCACATTCTATATGAATTAAACAAATCAGTAGTGTTTTTTAATGATAAAACCAAAGTTAAAATTAGGGGGCCTACGAATGCTCCTATTTGATCTAAAAACTCAACAAAAGCAAAGCTCTTACCTTCTCCCAAATTCTTAGATGAAAATGATACCAAAGTACTCTTTGCTGGCTTTCTAATTGCTTTACCAATTCTTTCAATTAAAATTAATATGCAAGCAAACACCCATCCATTTTTCCAAGTTATAGCAAGCATGGGTATTGCAAGAAGATTTATCATATAGCCTATTATAGTCATAGTCCAATACTTCTTAGTCTTATTTGCTATTGCACCAGTTACTAATATTAAAGAACACCCAATAAATTCACCTAAGCCTGATATTAAAGAAATTGCATGAGGTGTTGCTCCTGCTAATGACAAAAAAGACCCATAAATACTTTTAGCACCTTCATGTGTCATATCGCTCATCATAGATATTACACCCATTAATACAATAAATATTGCTGAAGAAATATATATACTTTTATCTTTCTTTTCCTTCATAAAACTCACTTCTTTCGAAAACAATATAATTAGGCCACAAAATAGCACATCTAATAATTTAATATGCACGCATTCTTCATTAAAGTTATCAAGCAAATATTAATATCATTCTCTTTGCTTAAAAGCATAAGAATTAAAATGTTTTGTTATGTTATAACTTTTATCTTGTTACTTTAGTAAAAAGTATTATTTTCCGAATGAGGTTTTAGCGTTTGATTAAGCAACAGACTGTTTCCACATGAATAGTACTGGTAGCGAGTAACCTCTTAAATAAATCTCATAACATTGTATTAGATAGATATTTGATTAAGGGATATTTAATTAAACTGTTTACTTTTTATTTTTCATTAACATTTGTCTATATAGACGAATGTATTCTTTTGCAGCCTTATTCCAAGAGAAATTAGCTTTCATAGCATTATGAATTAGTTTATTCTTTAGTCTAGGCTTAGAATAAATATCTAAAGCTTCAAAAATTACTTTATTAATTGCATCTTCATTATTAAGTGAGAATAAGATACCATTTGCAACATCTTCATTTAGATGATTAAAAGAAATAACAGTATCTTTTAATCCTCCGACATTGCTACATAAAGGTAATGTTCCATATCTCATCGCGACCATTTGAGAAATTCCGCATGGTTCATAAAAAGATGGCATAAGTAAGAAGTCACTAGAAGCATATAATTTATGTGCAAGATCAGACGAATAATCAATAATTACTTTTAAGTTCTTATAATGACCATCAAAGAAAACTAATTGATTTTCAAGATCAGCTTCTCCCTTGCCTAGAATTACTAAATTAAGAGGGAAACGTAATGTTTCATCTAAATGCTTAAGTAAATATGAAATACCTTTTTGAGAAGCAAGTCTTCCTACAATACAAAATAAAGGTAAATCAGGATTTTCTAAGCCTAATTCTTTAAGTAAATGTTCTTTGTTGATTTTCTTACTCTTAATCGCGGATTCAATATTGTAGTTTTGCCAAATATGTTTATCAGTATCTGGATTAAAATGTTTTGTATCTAGACCATTAGTAATACCAACAAAGTCTGATTTCTTTAAAGCGATGATGTTTTCTAGCCCATGCGCAAATTCACCACGAGCAAGTTCATCTCTATGAGTAGAAGAAACTGTAGTAAGCATATCGCAAGTGACAATACCTGTCTTTAAATAATTAACTTTATCATCAAATCTAGTGGTACCATCATCAAAATATGATTCTGGAATATTGAAATAATCATATAAATCTTTTCTGTCGCATATTCCCTGATATGCTGGGTTATGAATAGTCATTAAGAAACGAACTTCTTTATTTAATCTTCTAGAATACTGGGTTTTATAAATTAAAGGAATCATACCAGTTTCCCAATCATTTAAATGAACTACATCAACTTTAAAATCATCTGAGAAAGCTACTTGACAGAATGCATTCTGGAAGAAGGCAAATCTTTCAAGATCATCGTTATATCCATATATTTCATCTCTATCAAAATAATATGGATTATCAATTAAATAGAACGCAACAGTATTGTATTCAAATCTATAGACTTTATAATCAATATTTCTCCAAGCCATTCTTAAAGAATAATCTTTAAAGAATGTTGCATCTTTAAATAATGGGTGTTCTCTAACTTGCTTATATAAAGGAAGAACAATCATAATTTTGGAAATATTATTGTTTTTCATCTTTTTTGCAAGTGAATAGACAACGTCCCCTAGTCCTCCTACCTTAACTAAAGGTAAAGATTCACTAGTAGCAAATGCTATTTTCATAATTAAATCGAATCTCCTTGTTTAACATATAAAGGTTGTTCTTTGGTGCCAAATAATTCTTTTTTATGAATAATTTTTGCATATTTATCGACAATTACATGGTCCATAACAACATTTTCTCCAATTTCTACTCCACTCATAATAATGGAATTAGTAATTTTGGAGCCTTTACCAACTTTAACATCACGGCAGATGATTGATGAATTAATTTCTCCATCGATAGTTGCGCCATTACAGACAAATGAATTAGTAACTGCTGAATTCTTTAAATATCTTGCAGGTGGAGTGTCGTGAGTCTTTGTATAAATTGGCCAAGAATTAGTTTCGTATGAATTTCCTTTAATTTTTAAGAAATCTAATTGAACATTTAAATAATCTTCAATTGAACGAAGTCTTCTAACTTTGCCTTCGTATTTATAAGTATCAATTCTTAATGTAGAACAAACATATTTAATGACATCTCTAATAGTAAAGAAAGCACTAGTTTCTTGAGCAAATTCAATAATATCGACAAGTTTATCCATATTAATGACGTATGTTTCTAGAGATGCATTAACTTCATTTTCTACACCATTGTTTTTGCTGATTCCTTTAAGTAAGCCAAATTTATCAATATCAAAGATATCTCCTCCAATAAAGCTTGTTTTACCATCTTTAATTGGTGTATAGACTACAGTAATTGATGAATTTAATTTTTGATGTTGTTCTAAGACTTTTGAAAAATCTAATTTATATAAAATATGTGAAGGCGCTAAAATGACATATTTATAATCATGTTCTTTAAAGAGCCATTCATTTGCGATGATATTATTAATATCAGTATTATAGAAAGGATTATTCGCATATTTTTCATTATATAAGAGGAAATCATAACCAAACTTAGTATTGTTTGTATATGCTTGTGAATTATCCATATGACGAATAATTGAACGAATATGATCTCGAATTAAAATCGCTGTCTGGTTAATATTTGAATTAGCAAAGTTAGATAAAGGAATGTCGATAAAAGAATATCTTCCTAAAAAAGATAAAGAAGCGAATGTTCTATTCTCTGTAAGTGCACCAAGTTCTGGTGTGTTATGTAAATTTACAAGTCCTAATACTTTTGGCATAATTTATTATTTGCTAATTAATAGCACTTTTCCTCCTTCCTTATTTATTTCTGTTCCATTCTTTAATTTAACGTTAGGACAGATAATAACGTTATTAATGTATGAGCCTGTTGTAATTATTGCTCCCGGCATAACGACAGAATTAACTACTGTTGCCCCTTCTTCAATTATTGCCCCAGTTGAGATAACTGAATGTTCAACTGTTCCATATACTTGGCAACCTTGGTTAATTAAGGAATTCTTAATTGAAGCACTTGCCCCAACATAATGAGGTAAAGTTCTAGTATCTTGAGAATAAACTTTGAAGTGATCATTATGGTTATATAATTCAAGAGATGAATCATCATCAATTAAATCCATATTTGCTTCCCATAA
>DEWM01000011.1 GCA_002363635.1 Caryophanales bacterium UBA3210
GGTAATAAGGAAAGTAATGGAATGTATATATTATCTGGTTCTCAAATAAAACAATTATTAGATGAATCTAGTGAATCATTATCTAGAAGAGTAGCAATTTTAGATATGATGAATTTATCTATGAGTGAAATTTATAATCGTGAATCAAGATTGTTTGATACTGATATTTCTGCCTTATCAAAAAGAATTAGCATTAATTTAAATGAAACTGGAATTTTTAGATATATTGTAAGAGGTTTTTCCCCGGACTATATGATGATCCAGATTCAAAAACATCAATGTTTTATTCATCATATATAACTACATATCTAGAAAAGGATTTAAAAGATTTAATAAATATTAAAGATGAAGTAAAATTTATAAATTTCTTAAAGATACTAGCATCAAATACTGGAGAAGAACTAGTATATGATAATTATTCAAAACAAGTAGGAGTTTCAACAAACACTATAAAATCATGGGTTAGTGTATTAGTTAAAACTGCAGTTATCTATTTAGTAGAACCATATAATGAAGAATCAATTGTTAAACGTGTAATTAAAAGACCAAAGATGTATTTCTTTGATACAGGTCTTGCAGCTTATTTATGTGGAATAGATAGTTCTGAAACATTACAAAGAAGTTTCTTGAAAGGAAGATTCTTTGAAACTTTTGTATTTAATGAAGTAAGAAAATCTTTTATGAATGAAGGATTAATGCAAAAACTATATTATTATAGAGATGCCGATCAAAATGAAATTGATTTAGTTTTAGTTAGAGATGCATCAATGTCATTAATTGAGATTAAATCAGGACAAGAATTTAATGCATCTTCAACAAAAGGGTTTAAGAAATTAGCTGATACTAAATTTAATAAGAAAAATAATGTGATTATATGTACTGCAGATAAGATATCTATTTTAAATGATGGCACATATATAATTCCTGTTGTTGCAATATGATTATATAGAAATATTTAATGTTAGATTTGTTAGACAAATTAATTTCTAGACGAAATGAATCAAAACAGTAATAGAGGTACTAAATATAGAGTTAGGCTTATTTCGTTTATGAAAAAACAGCTTCAGAACTATTAATTCTGGAGCGGTTTTAATATCCTTATGATGTCTCCGATGCGATTTGAACGCACGACCTTTCGCTTAGGAGAGATTGCTCTCTCCTATAAATTAGATACTTACTTTTTCAAAATTCTTCGCACTTAAAATATATGTAATCCAAGTTAATAATATAGAAATAACAATTCCCGCGGCAAAGACACTTAAATCTATAATCAACTTGAGAGTAGGATCTTGAATTAAGTTAACAAAGCAAGAACCACCTTGTGCTGCACCAAGTAAAAACATAGCTCCAAATAAAGAAACTAATTGAGGTGCAGTTAATTTCTTAAGAGGATCTTTATAATACCATGGATATAAAATTAAATTATGAATACTAAATGCAACAAGTGCTAAGCCAAACACTGAGAAGTTTGGAGCAATTACTGAATTATACACATCTTCTCCTTCACCAGGTAAAAATTTAAAAACATAAAATTTTAAAAGAGCACATACTGCACCAATAGCCATAGCAAGTAGTTCAATAAATACCCCAACAAAGAGTTTACCAAATACTACATCACTCTTCTTAATTGGAAGAATTAAAGAATATTCAATATCTCTATTTGCAAGTGCACGTGGAAAGATAACTGATATACCCGATAAGACATAAATGAAAGCAACCGCAATTGGCCAATTTGGAATAAGTACACAAAGTCCTCCAATAATCGCGAAAACTAAAGATTGACCGTAAAGACAAAGCTTTAATTCTTTTTTCATAATTTGTTTCTTCATCTTACTCACCTCTTTCTAACGCAACCATAATTTCTTCAAGTGTTGCTTTTCTCTTTTCAAAGATTTCATCACTAAAGAGTTTTTCATCTTCTTTTTTAATGACACCTTCAAATTTACCTAAACGATCTTTGTAATAAATACATTTTCCAAATAAGGATTTATCAATACCTTCTTTAGTTGAAGATACGTGAGCATATCCTTTTTCAAAATTAGTAACTGTTGTCGCACTTAGAATTCGTCCGTTCTGAATATAAACAATATCATCTGCACATTTTTCTAAGTCAGAAATAACATGTGTTGAGAATAAGATTGAATGTTCTCCATCACTAACTAAATCCATGAAGATATCAAGTAATTCATCTCTAGAAACTGGGTCAACTCCTGATGTAGGTTCATCAAGAATTAAAACCTTCGCGCCATGGCTTAATGCAATTGATAAACCATATTTAACTTTCATACCAGATGATAATTCTTTAATTTTCTTTTTTTCATCAAGATTAAACAGTTTCAAATATTTTTGATATGTATCTTCTTCCCAATTTGGATAAAAAGTTTTAGTAACACTAGTTAAGCTTTTAATTGTACTATTTGGATAATATTCAGCTTCACCAAAAAGTAATCCGATTTCACTTTTGAATTTTAATTCATTATCAAAAATACTTTTTCCTTCATAAAGGATTTCTCCTTCATCTAAATGGATTAAATTATAAATTCCTTTTAATGTTGTGGTTTTACCTGCACCATTTCTACCGATAAAACCAACAATTCTTCCTTTTTCAATATTAAAGGATACATGATCTAGCTTAAAGCTCTTATAGCTTTTGCATATATTTCTAATCTCTAGTAGTCCCATAATTTCCTCCCGATTGCTTTTATTATATCAAACACCAATAGATAATTTGAAACAATTTAAACACAATGTATAATAAAGTCTATAATTTTCAACACATGTTCCATAATATCGACAAATTATTAATAATTTGTTATATTTATCTAGCAAAGGAGAATGAAATGAAAATTTTATTTGTTCTAGAATGTGCAGGTTTAATGACTAATGGTACTACTGCTTCTTGTGTTCGCTTTGCAAAAGAACTCGAAGCAAAAGGACATGAAATCACGATTATTGGATGTGAACCTGATAAAAAAATTAATAACTTAAATCATTATATTAAATTGGAAAAATTCCACTTTCCTATCTTCCAAGGATTAATTGAAAAGGAAGGTTTTATGTTTGTCAAAATTGATGACGCAAAACTTGTTGAAGCAATTAAAAATACAGAATGCGTACACTGGTTCTTACCATTCAAATTAGGTAAACACGTCAAAGCAATTGCGGATGCATATAATATTCCATGTACTGGTGCGTATCATCTCCAACCAGATTCAATTTCATCTGCAATTCATATGAATTATCGTTGGTTAAATTATTTTATCTACAAAGGATTCCAAAAATATTTATATGACATATCTGACTATATTCACTGTCCTTCAACAATGATTGCCAATAAAGCAACTCAATACGGATATAAGAATAACTTTAGAGTTATCTCAAATGGTATATCAGATTTCTGGCATAAAGTCCCTTCAGAAAAACGTCCTGAAGATAAAGACAAAATTGTTATTACAATGGTCGGTAGACTTGCAAGAGAAAAAAGACAAGATTTATTAATCAAAGCAGTCAAAGCATCAAAATATGAAAATAAGATTCAACTTGTTTTATGTGGACAAGGTCCAGATAAAGCCAAATATGAAAAACTTATCAAGAAATTAAAATTTACTAACGAACCAAGAATTCAATTTTTCACTCAAGAAGATTTAAGATATTTCTTATCAAGTGCAGATTTATACGCTCATTGTTCAGACGCAGAAACTGAAGGTCTTGGATGTGTTGAAGCTTTCGCTTGCGGACTTGTTCCTATCATTTCTGATTCAGATGTCTCCGCAACAAAGCAATTTGCGATTTCTCACCATTCATTATTTAAACACGGTTCATATAAGTCTTTAGCAAATAGAATTGATTATTGGATTGAACATCCTGATCAAGTAGAAAAATACAAAGACATTTATATTAAAGAAGCTGAATCATATGCTTTACCATTACAAGTAGAACGTATGGAACAGTTCTTTAATGATGCAATCAACCAAAAAATGCAAGGCTTAGATAAATGGTCAACTAATCCTACAAGAGCAGAATACCGTTATCAAAAGCGCATCTTTAAGAAATTATTAAAGAAAGGTAAAATAGATTCTTTACCTGAATCATTACAAAAATAAAACATAACCATAAGTTGTAAAAAAAGTATAATGGACGTTTTTGAACATTATACTTTTCTTTTTACCATTCAATTTCACTTGGTTTCTTTGGTTTATCATTAATTTTATCTTCAATGATTTTACCATCAGAAATTTTAATTACTCTACTTGCGCATTCTGCAATATTTGAATTGTGAGTAACGATAATAACTGTCTTATTATATTGTACTGAAACATCATGTAATAAGGTTAAGATCTGTTCTCCAGTTTTTGAATCTAAAGCACCTGTAGGTTCATCACATAATAATAATGTTGGATTTTTAGTAACCGCACGAGCAATCGCAACACGCTGCTGTTCTCCACCTGACATTTGAGAAGGAAAACTATTTTTTCTATCCTTTAACCCTACTTGATTAATGATATCTTCTGAATTAAGAGGTTCTAAAGCAACAGAAGCCGCAAGTTCAACATTTTCTAAAGCAGTCAAATTAGGCATTAAATTATAGAATTGGAAAACAAAGCCAATATCATGTCTTCTAAAGACCGCTAATTCTTGAGAAGTAAATTTAACTACATCCTTATCATTGATTATATATGAACCAGAAGTAGCCTTATCCATACCGCCAAGAATATTTAATAAAGTTGATTTACCTGCACCAGAAGCACCGAGAATTACACAAAAAGTACCTTGAGGTAAAGTAAAAGAAACATCATTTAATGCAACAACTTCGTTATCTTGATTTTGATTATAAATCTTAGTTAGATTTTGAACTTTAATTTCTTTCATCTTTTTCTCCTTTACTCAACACTCTTTAATGATTCAACCATTTGAATTCTTCTAGTCATAAATGAGAAATAACTATTTATAACTACTGAAACAATAAAAGTTAATATAAATGAGATCGCGTAAGTTAATAAATTAATATTATATAAATATTCTACAAGGGTTACTCTATTTGTTTCCATTACTGCAAGCATAAATGGATATCCAAGAGCAAGTCCAATTAAAGAACCAATAAAAGTTAATGTTAATGATTCTATTAATAAAGACAAGGCTATTTCTTTTTTAAAGAAGCCTAAGACTTTTAATGTCGCGATATCTCTAGTTCTTTGTTTATAATTCATAAGCGCTAAATTGTATAAAACAACTAAAGCAAGTAAGATAGCAAAGATTTTTACAGCATTAGTCATAACTAGAATTCCACTCATAACTGAATTAATATTCTCTCTCCAATCATTTTGAGTTTGAGTTTTAGAAACATAATCTAGTTTTTGAATTTCTTTGCATGCATCTTCAACGCTTACCACATTTTCATCGACGTTAACAAAGATATTCTGATAATCTAAATCTTGTCCTTCAAATAATGGATGTAACGAATCAATCATTACATAGTTATAAACAAATGATTCATATACTTGACCAATCTTAGTTAATGAAGTTAGACCATTATAAGAAATAGTAACTTCATCGCCTTCTTTTAACCCCATCTCTCTAGCATATTTAATTGGTATACCGATTTCATCATTTGCAAAATCTAAATCTAGATGAGAATCTTTAATCTCTTTTTCAATGACATAAAGAGGCTTATTATAACGTTTATTAGTACTTGGTATAGTAACCAATGATATGCCTGTAAAATATCCTTCTACTGACTCAATACCTTCAATATTATTTAAAATATCATTTTGATAAGTACTGCTATCAGTAGAGACATTAAAGTTAACTGTAATATCTCCGTTATTATAAGCTTTCATATCATTAGAAATACCATAATTAATGGTATCTTCAATACCAAATCCACAAGTGAGTAAAGCAGTACATCCCATAACTCCAATAATAACCATCAAGGATTTTACTTTATCTAATCTAATATTTCTAAATGCCATTCTTCTAGATAAGCCTGCAACATTTGTTTTCTTATAATTAGAGGCAGATTTTCTCAATGATTTAGTAGGAATTTCTCCTCTCATTGATTCACTAGGATTTAATCTAACTTCACTTCTACAAACTAGATAAGTAACAAGCGCAGCAGTACCCATAAATAAAATAAATGTTACTGAAGCAGAAATAATAGGGAAGAAATATTGTCTTTGAGGTAAAGCGTATAAGATTTGATATTTTTCACCTAAGATACCAGGAATAATTAATGGACCTAGAATGATACCAATTATTGAACCTATCCCTACTAACATCCAAGTAATACGAATGTAATGGTTATAGATTTGATTCTTAGTTAAACCAAGAGCCTTCATGGTACCAATTTGTCCTCTTTCTTTAAGCACCATTTGAGATAATGTAGTTAAAATAACTAAGAAAGCAACAATAAAGAAAACTAATGGGAAGACTAAAGTAAATTGTTTAGCCTGCGTTAAATCTGCATCTATTGTCATATAAAAAGGCATATCACTTCTTAAAGTAATCATCTTAACAGGATTTAAGAATGATTCTCTAAAGCTATTATCAATTCTATCTTTGATGACATTAACATCTTGTCCGTCATTAATTTTTACTAAATATTGATTCTTTAATACTACTTCTCTTTTTAAAATATTATCTACAGTAACTGAATCAACTTCTAAAGCAGTAGTTGCAAATGTTAAATATGTATTAATAATATCTTTTAATGCAGTTTTCCCTTCATCAGTATAAGTTTCATTAATAACTTTCTTAAATCCCTCAATAAACATCTTGTTAGAGATTAAAGAACAAGAAGTATAATAATTCGCGATAGTAATATTTTCTGGATATTGAATAAAACCAGTAATTTTAACAGGAATACCAATTTCATCATTTGAAAAGATATTGTTTTTACCTTCTTTTAAATATCTAGAATCATTTAAAGAAGATAGTTCAGGAATAAGCGTTAATAAATTATAATCTTTTAAATTAAATGAAATAGAAATATCTTGATCAAGAGAATATGAAGATACAGTTTTATCTCCATCTTTTTTCATCATCGCTTTATCGATTAAGCAATAATATTCTTCAGTATTATCTTTAGAATACACTCCTTCTCCATAAGGTTTATTAATATCACCTAGCTTATCTTGAATGACAGCATCAACTGGATGAGAATCAATTCTACCTGGTAAATATAATCTTTCTTCTACATCGTTAGATTCACCGATTTCTTCTTTAATTTTATTTAAATTATTACTGCTAGCAGTAGGTAAACTGCAAGTAACCCAAATATCCGCTAAATTACCTTCTTTATATACTTGGTTAACTTGTCTTTCTAATGTTGCAGCATTAGCAAATAATCCCACGAGTAAAGTAACAGCAATTGCGCCAATAGTAATTACCGCTAAAAACTGTTTCCAACTATTTTTAATAGTTCTCTTTTCAATTTTCCATAGCAACGATAAAGTTGTTTTCCCCTTAGAAATCATCAAAAAAGTTCTCCTAAATAGATTTTAACTATTTAAAGAGAACGTTTCCACTATAAATATTAAACTTAATATTTCTTACTCATATTATCTTTAATAAAATCCACATCTAAATGTTGGAAAGTAACTAAATCAATATGAGGCAAAGCTTTTTCAAAATCTTCTTTTGTTTCAATAGTCCAGGTATTAACCATATGTTTTCTTTGATAACGCATAACTTTTTTATCAGTTAATAAGACGTGTTCAATATCAATTGATTCAAAGAAGAATCTAAAATGCCAAGTATAATAATCACTTTTCGCGATTAATAAAGAACGCATAAAACCTTTTTTACCAAAATATAGTAACGCACGTGGATCAAAAGCAATAATAGCAATATTCTTTTTATCCTTAATTCTTTGTAATTCTTGAGCTGCTCTTTTTGCTAAAGGTCTATTATTATTTTTCCATGTTTTAAGCTCTACTAAGATAGGGACTTGTTCATTCACTAAATCTAAGACTTCTTGTAAGGTTGGAACACTTTCTCCATCTAATAATTTATAATGATTTTTAATTTGTTCTACTGTGAGTTCTTCAATAATACCAACTTTACCAGTAGTTCTCTTTAAATCTGAATCATGACAAACAATTAATTGATTATCTTTTGTTAAATGAACATCTAATTCAAGCGCAACATTATGATCGATAGCATTCTTAAAGGCTTTAAGACCATTCTCAGTAAATTCTTCATTGTGTAATC
>DEWM01000038.1 GCA_002363635.1 Caryophanales bacterium UBA3210
TAAATGATTTTAAAGAAGATTTCCATTTCGAAGTAAAATTATTCGAGTCAAAATTTTTATTAGATTATTATGTTTCTTCTAACAGTATAGGAAGGCCTAAGAATAGACCATTATTAATTAATATGACAGAATGCATAGATCCTTATTATGTTATATTAAATTATAATATGGCTGAAGATAAAAAAGTTCTACACATAGATCAAATATATGGTAAATTTAAGTCACTACACGTCGCATATTCCCTTACCCAAAATACTTGGGATGAAATGCTCGCCAAAGATATGGTGGAAATCAACTTCCAAGAATTAAAATATCTCTTACCCGAAAGGTCAACTTCTCATTTAGATGTATATAAAATAGAATGCGAACTGCCTTTAATGTTTAATTTTTATTACACTGATGAATCTGATTTGTTATCCATAATGAACTATGGTGATATTAATTTATTCACTTTAACCCCTCATGAAACTGTAAATGTTCCTTTTTTCAGTGATATAATAAGTCCTGAAATAGTTGTAGAAATATTTAATCCTCATGATCCTCCAACTGTTATTATAAAAGCTCAAGAAGAAACTGTCTTTCAATCTAATTCTTTAGTAAAAATAGTTCCAATGTCTTTACCTAATGGAATTACAGTTAAAGAACGTGGTGGTTTAAATGATACAAGAATTATAATAAAAGTAGGTTATCCCAACTCCAAATGGAAAGATACTTCTGACCCAAATGTAAAATATAACGAGCAATTCCAAGTCTATTCTTTTAAATTTCCTTTGGATCAAAAAAAGTACAATTACACTTTTGCTTTTTTGAAAACATCTGGAACAAATGATGATGATAATGTAAAATATTGTTTTAATACAAATATTGGAGCTGCATTAAAACCTTCTTCGGAAAACTGTTATAGAGTTTCTGAAAAGAATTCTTATACTTTAAAAGTTTTTAATCCTTTAAATATGTATAAAGATTATAATTATGATTCAAGGTTAGCCTATTATGTCACTTTCAGAAATGAAACTGTAACAAAGACATTTAATATAGAATCAGATTTAAAAACATATGACACTGAAACAAGAAATTTCTTAGGAGAAAGTACTAAAGTAACTTTAAAAAATAAAAAAGGAAGTTCGATAATAACTTCACCAGAAAATTATAATTTGTATACCTTTGTACAAATTCAAGTTTGCGATACAGTCAATCCCGTTACTGCAAGAGTTATTAAGCCTTTAACCAATGAAGTAATAGTAAATGATATAGAAATTCCTGCCAATTCCAAAAATAAATATATATCTTATAATAATATATTTTTAGATTCAGAACTCATTTTAACCGGAAATGATAATACTAATGTCTTTTTAAGATTAGCAGGTTTTCCATTTGAATACGTTCCAGATTTTAAAGAGCCTTATCAAGTTACTTTTGATGATAAAACTAATACTATAAATATCGAATGTCCCATAAAGAGTGTTGAATTTTTTGAATATACTGTTATTATAGATAGAGAAAATGAAATAAAAAAAAAAGGATATACTTTATGCGATTTTGTCCATTATGATTTAGATAAAATGGGAATATATCATAAAACAATATATCCAGATGGCTCTGGTTCAATTCAAATAAATTTCAAAAAAGCTGGATTAAATCCAGGTGATAAATTCGATGCTATTGTTTATATCGAACAAAAAATGTTCTCAACAATGGCTTTTTTAACCGATGTAATTCAAGGTACAGTTGGTGAGATAAGTATTGATTCTATTCATGAAATAAGTGAAGTATATGAAAAAGATGAAAATTATGTATATACCACAATGCAGGCTAGTCAATCTGATTTGAGTTATTATTTCACTTTCCAACCTAATAAATTACTTGATGTACCTTTTGGAGCTTTAAGAATAGAATTGGATGAGTCATCAACAGGGTCATTCACTGGAATATATTGTGCCTTTACTAATAATGGAACTGACGCTTTTGATATTATTGAAGAAGTTGAACATATGGCTGAATTAGGTGATAACTATTGTGAAGGAGGACAAAGTAAAATTAATTCGAAAAGATATAATTATATATTTAAATATGTAGAAAATAAGGAAGATAATACACCAAAAAAATTAATAATTAAAGTCATAAATGGAAATCAAGCAAATGGTAAATTTAATATATATATAAGAAAAGAACCTGGAGTAGAGATAGAAAGAACAGACTTTACTGAGCAAAAAAGATATGGACAAGATGAAAATTCCAAAATGTCCATAATTCCTTATATTGTAAAATTAGAAAAAATAAGAGGAGAGGAAAGTGATCCAAATAAAATATCTAAAATATTATTTTATTCACAAAATTCAGAATTACAAATGTATTATATATCAGAAGATGAAAAAGAGCTTGTTCCTAAAAGATTATTTTTCGGTAATATTGCTTTAGTTTTAACAAAGCCAGATTTAGCCATACAAAAATATCATGCAAAGACTCTTATTTTATTAAGTGAAAATTTAGAAGAAGGAGAAGCAACTGGTTCTTTCCGTTTCCATACAAAAATGTTTAAATCCCAAGACCAAATTGAATTTTTCGTTTCAGAAAATAGTGAAGGTAGAACTTTGAATTTCCCTCTAAGTTTAGAAATGAATGTCTGCAACGAAAATGTTTCAAAATTATATTACTTATTAAATTATAATAAACCAGAAGAAACACGTACACTTCATTTAGATATGATATTTGGTAGTTATAAGAAAGCTAGAATTGCAAGAGAAATCACCAAGGAAACATGGAATGATTTAGTTGAAAGTATGACTCCTATCTCTTATTATCAAGCTACTTTACCAGAAAAACAGCAACATATTGATGTTATAGAAATAGAATGTGCTTCACCATTTTTAATTAATGCTTATTATAGTTATTATGATTACAAATATAGTAATATTAGACAAGGAGAAATCGTTGTGAAAGATTTATTGCCGCATGAAGAACTTATAGTTACCATTGATCCACAAGAAGGAGAAAATATGTTCTTTTATTCTTTATCTTTATTAAATCAAGAAGAAGTGCCAAAATTCACTCTGAGATTTTCAGATGGAACTCAGCATTTAATTTCTGGAAATTCTATGCAAGAAGGACAACTTATGTTTATCCCTGAAAATGTCACTTTTATAAATAATGTTGCCACAAAAACAAGATTTATTTTTAAAATTGGATTAAATGTTGAAAAAGGAAAAGATTGGAGAGAAGATACTTCTGAGCATTATAATGGAAAAGTATTTGTAAATAAAAATAGATTTGTATATAAATTCCCAGTAGGGAATAATAAAAGAAGCTTTACAAAAATAGATATCACAGTAAATGGAAGAAGCCCTGATGCGCAAAATGTTAAATTCTGCTATAGCACAAATTTAGGTGTGGCATTAGAAGCTTCTAGAGAAAATTGTTTCAGAACTGGAAAATATATTCCTTATACTTTTTCTTTTATAAATCCTTTAATAGTATCAAAAGATTATGAAACAAAAAATGACAAATATTATATATCATTTAGACCATATTATGATTTTGAATTTATTGCATTATCAATAAAAGAAAATACATATGAAACAAAAAACAGAAATGAGGAAGGAAAAGCAAATCTTATCAAATTAGATAATAAAGAAGCAAGTTCTATATTATCTTTGCCGCAATTCCATACATCTCAAATATTAATTCAAGTAAGATCCTGCACAGATTCTGAATTGCCTGTGAAATATGAAGTCTATAATGCTTTAGCTCAAAATTTAATAAAAGAAGGTAAAACCTATTTCAGAAATGATATTGGCTATGGTATTATTTATGCTACTGATAATACATGGGTAGAAACAAAATTAACACTCTTAGCTAATGAATCTGAAACACAGACTGTACAAGCCTTTTTAAAACATGCAGCTATAGGTAACAATAAAGTAGTAATCCAAGAAGATTATACTGATATATCATTCGATGAGACAAAAAATTCAGTAACAATAAAAAAGCCTATAATAAATGAAGAATTTAATATAACAATAGTCGTTGATAGAAAGGGAACTTTAGGTAAATATACACAATGCGATTTTGCCTTTAATGATATAAGTTCGATTGGACAATACAGAAAAAGTTTTGTCTCAGTAACAAGTAATACAATTATTCATTTCATTGATTTTACTTCTTTTGGATTTGATGTTGGTACAGAATTTGATTTATTAGTGTACGCTGTTCAAAAATCTAATTCTAAAATGGAATTCTTATATCCATTATTCCAAGGTAAAGTCGGTAAATTATCAGGAGTTGATAAAATTGAGACATATATAGAAAAAGATGAATATGTAACTTTGAATTTCAAATATAATTTGAATAGTAATTATCTATTTTATGATTTCCCTAAATCCCCTCTTGGTTTTGCAGCATCTTTGAAAATTTTATCGCCTGCAATAAAAGTTACGAAAATAAGTTGTGTTTTTGTAGCTAAAGAAGCTTCAGATTCAACCATGATTAGTGCAGTTAATAATGCTATGTTAGAAAATCAAAGCGTTTGTCTTAGTTTAGGTTCAAATAGTAATAGAGAATTTAATGCTTTAATAAAAGCCAAATTACAGGGTGAAAATACCAGACTAGTAATGCAAGTTATATATGGTCTTGGAAAAGATAATGATAATGATTTAGAAGATCAAGAAAATACTATAAATATAAAAATATCAGGAAATCAATTTGGTGATTCCACCGGTAAACATACACTTGATGAAAAATTAGCCCCAACTCCTTATATAATTGATTTAGAAGATATAAGAAAAAAAAAAGTAGGTAATAATTATGTATCAAAAATATTATTTTATTCAAATACAACAAAAATGACAATGCATTATATAAGTGATACTTCATCATTACCTTTAACATTATTCGAAGGAAATGTAATGTTAGTATATACTAATCCTGAATTAATATATCAAAAATATAATAATGCAAAGCAAATGATATTAACGACGGATGCCTTAGGTCAAACAAAAAATATAATAGATGTTAAATATTTCGACAGTGCTTCCCAATTACAATACTACTATTTAGGAAGTCAAGCAAAAGGTAGAGTATTAAATAATCCAACCGCAATAGAAATGACCTCATGTAATTTACCTTATTATTATATATTGAATTATAATCAAGTTGAAAAAGGACAAAGGAAATTACATATCGATAATATTTTCGGTGAAGTTGATAGTATGAAAATAGCAACTTCTTTAGATTATAATACTTGGAATGAATTATTAGATAACATGATTGTTTTTGAAGATGAACAAATAATTTTACCAGAGACAAAATATCCATTTGATATCATAGAAGTGAAATGTAAAATACCACTTTTGCTTAATTTATATTATGCTGATCCAGACAATATAAAAACAAAAGATTTAGAAATTGGTGATATCGTTATTTTATCATTAAAAGGTAATTCGAGAATGCAATTGACCTTTAAACCTGGACAAGCAGGGCCCTTCGTTTATAGCTTTAATATCTATCAAGAATATAATGTTAACCCAAATATAGAAATTTTATTTGATGAAGAAAGTGATATCATTGCAAAAGAAAACGGACTTCATATAAAAGATACTTGGATGTTTTTTGAAAGTGTAACAATAGTCAATCATGATAAATCAAGTGGTATTAATACTAGAATCATTTTTAAATTGGGATATGTAATTGAATCTGTTTTTACTAAAGATGACAATGGTGTATACCATAATAGTAATGTAAAAGATAGAACTATTAATTTATATGGATATAAATATCCAACGACTAACGATGCGCTTAATTATACAGGTTTTGATTTTGATATTTCAACCTTAGAAGAAAATGTTAAATTCTGCTATAGTACTAATTTAGGAGCCTATATTAATCCTTCTTTAAGTAATTGCTTTAGAGTTGGTAAGAATAATTCTTATACTATCTCTACCAGAAATCCACTTAATATGTATAAAAATTATTTCTTAAATGACGTTAAAAATTACTATGTAGGATTTAGAACAACTGAATTAAATCAAAATATTATAATAAAGCCAAAGGCATTAAAATATAACACAACACAAAGAAATCTTGAAGGAATAAATAATAAAATAAAAATTGAAAATAATTCATATAGTACAATATTAACAGCTCCTACTAATCATAATACATATATATTTACTTATATCAGTATTTGTACTCAAGGAAAAGGTTTATCTTATGAATTTTATAATGCATATAACGGCTCAAATCTCGGTTATAATGATCATATAACTTCAGATCCAGGGTATGATTTCAAATCAATACCAAATACAAAATTAGATACCGAATTAAAATTAATAGGAGAAGGAAACACAGAAGTATTTGTTAAGCATGTAGGATTAGATGATTATTATCAACCTATTATAGACCCAATTAAAATTACTTATAATGTAGCCGAGAAAAAATTAAATTGGGTACAACCTATAGAAAATGAAGAATTTAGATATGATTTATATATCGATAGTTTAAATAGTATAAGAGAGAAAGGATATACTTTATGTAGCACAGTAGATACAACAAAATTTGGACGTTTCCATGACAATGTTACAACAGCTGAACATAATTCTTCCTATACTATTGATTTTACAAAGCCAGAATTAGCTAATTTAACAGATTTCGATGCTATAATTGTCGCACAACAAATAAATAATGGAAAATTGATATTTTTATCTCCTGTATTTAGTTCAAAAGATGATACACCAGAGAGTGAAACCCCTGGCCCTGAGGGTGGATCAACAAGCAATACAGGATTGATTATTATTATTGTTGCTTTAGGTGTTGTAATAATAGGAGGAGGAATTGCTGCTTATTTCATTGTTCGAAAATACAAAGGTAAAGGTGTTGTCGTAGCTGATGGAAAGGCAACATCTATGGCAATGCTCGGTTCCACTAAGAATGAAAAATTAGTAGAAAGTCAAGCTGTGGTTGATCCCTGATTAAATAATGAGTAAAAATATTTATCATTTGTGATATTTAAAAATTAAAATATATTA
>DEWM01000024.1 GCA_002363635.1 Caryophanales bacterium UBA3210
GGCGGAGTTAAAGGTAAGAGTGATGAACCTTGGTTTGTCGTAGCCAAAGATATTGAAAAGAATATTCTATATGTTTGCCAAGGTGAAGATAATGAATATTTAAAATCAGACCGCGCAATTATTAAAGATGTCAACTGGACATATAAAGAAAAACCAGCAGGTGATTTACATGTTGGTTGTAAGTTTAGATATAGACAAAAAGATCAGGGGGTCACTTTAAGATTTATTGATGATACTACTGTTGAATTAATTTATGATGAACCTTATAAAGCAGTTACTCCAGGACAAGCTGCAGTTTTCTATTTAAATGATATTTGCTTAGGTGGAGGTATCATTGAAGAAATTTATTATAAAGGTCAGAAAAAGAGAGTTTAATGATTAATTTATTTTTAAAAGATGATCAATTTGAAACAAAAGGAACTCCTCATACTAGAAAGATAGTTAGAGGAATTCTTTTTAATGAAGAAAATAAAATTTGTATCTTATCAATTAAACGAGATGATGCATTTGGCAATCAAAGCTATTACGAAACCTCTGGAGGAGGAATTGATGAAGGTGAAGATGAAGTTACTGCATTAAAAAGAGAACTTGATGAAGAAGTCGGTGTTAAAACTGAAATTCTTGATAAAGTTGGAGTAGTAGATGATTATTACAATTTAATATCTCGTCACAATATTAATAATTATTATCTTGCAAGAGTTATTGGTAAAACAATAATCCATCATGCTTCTGATGGAGATGACTTAATTCAAGATATATTATGGTTAGATATTGATGAAGTTATTAAATTATATGA
The DNA here is from genome assembly GCA_002363635.1 of Caryophanales bacterium UBA3210. Classification (GTDB taxonomy): domain Bacteria; phylum Bacillota_I; class Bacilli_A; order RFN20; family CAG-449; genus UBA3210. The sequence continues at coordinate 797 of DEWM01000024.1, forward strand.
AAACATGGAAGATAAAGGAGTCTCTTTACTTGTTAAAAGAAGAGAATTACCAATTCTAAAAGAAGCAAAAAGAATGATGGAGGATAAATAGATGAAAGTAGGATTTGTTTCACTTGGTTGTTCCAAGAACTTAGTAGATTCAGAAATGATTATTTCTTTATTTAAGAGAAATAATTTTGAAATTATTGATAATGCTGAAGAAGCAGATATTGTCGTTATTAATACATGTGGCTTTATTGACAGCGCTAAACAAGAATCTATCGATACTATTTTTGAATATGTTGACCCTAATAAAATTACTATCGTAACAGGTTGCTTAGTTGAAAGATATAAAGAAGAACTTGAAAAAGAAATCCCAGAAGTCGATTTATTTATCTCAATTAGAGATTATCCACATATGGCACAGATGATTCAGGATACTATCCAAAAGAAATATCCTTCTATGACTATGCAAGGCAGCATTGATTTAGATAGACGTGTTTTAACTACAGGTCCTTTCTCTGCATATTTAAAGATTTCAGAAGGCTGTAACAATAGATGTGCATTCTGTGCAATTCCTTTAATTAGAGGCAACTTTAGATCAGTACCAAAAGAAGAAATCTTAAAACAAGCAGAACATTTAAGAGATCAAGGTATTGAAGAATTAGTAGTCATTTCTCAAGATACTACTAAATATGGTATGGATTTAAGAAAGCAAGGTATCAAGACTGATATTGTTGATTTACTTAAATCATTACTTGAATATCCAGAATTTAAATATATTAGATTACTTTATTTATATCCTCAGGAAGTTACTGATGAATTAATTGATTTAATCGCTAGTGAACCTAGATTAACTAAGTATTTTGATTTACCAATTCAGCATAGTGAAACTAGAGTTTTACGTTCTATGTTAAGACACGATACTCGTGAATCAACAGAAGATGTAATTAATAGAATTAGAAAGAGAATTCCTGATGCAATTATTAGAACTACATTAATTGTTGGTTTCCCAGGTGAAACTGATGAAGATTTCAATAACTTAGTAGAATTTATTAAGAAAGAAAAATTTGATCATTTAGGTGCCTTTACTTATTCACGTGAAGAAGGTACTAAATCATATGATTATGAAAACCAAGTTGATGAAAAAGTTAAGCAAGCTAGATACAATAAGATCATGAAAACTCAAAAAGCTATTTCTCTATCAAATAACAAGAAGAGAAAAGGTGAAATTCATCAAGGTATTGTTATCGATTATAATTTCGAAAACAATGTCTATTATTTAAGAAGTGGCTTTAACGCTCCAGACGATATTGATGGAAAGATTATCTTTAAATCAGATAGACCTTTAGCAGCAGGTGATATTGTTAAAGTAAAGATTACTTCTTGTGATCATTACAACTTATACGGAGTCTTAATTGATGACTAATTTAATTCATCAAACTCATGAGTTTCCTCCATTGATTGATAAAGAATCTAAAATCTTAATTTTAGGCTCTTTTCCAAGTGTAAAATCAAGAGAATATTCATTCTTCTACATGCATCCTCAAAATAGATTTTGGAAGGTGTTAGGTGCCTTATTTAACGTAGATGCTTATTCTATGAATATTGAAGAAAAGAAAGATTTCATTATTTCTCATCACATTGGTTTATATGATGTTATTGAAGAATGTGATATTAAAGATAGTGACGATTCTTCTATTAGTAATGTAATTCCTACAGATATACAAAAATTAATTGAAGGAACAAAGGTTAAAAGAATCTTTTGTTTAGGAAATAAGTCTTTTGAATATTTTGTTAAATATAATAAAGACTTAGTTTCAATATGTACAAAACTATCTTCTTCTAGCCCTGCAAATGCAGCGATGAACTTAGATAAATTAATTAGAGAATGGTCGATAATTAAAGACTATTTAAGTGAATAATTTTTAACTTTATAAACGGAAGTTTATAGATTGACATAGGCACTTAGAACAATTACAATTTTAAGTGCTATTGCCCCAATAGTTAAATGGCATAACAGATCCATGGTAAGGATCCGTTCGTGGTTCGATTCCGCGTTGGGGCACCATTAGAGTTAAGTATAGCTGATACGAAAGTATTGGCTATTTTTCTTTATATATGCATAAATACTGCAAATATTAATGATTTATAGGACATTCTTCAATAAATATAGCAGTAGTAGTATATATAGCATTTATATACAAAATTAAATCGTTAAATTATTATTAATCGTTAAACTACTATTTACTATATATAAGAGAAGAAATATAAATTTTTATAAATACCCCCACGTGACACGTGACAATCGTGACAGTTTTTACAAATTAAAAACTCTAGCCTTATAGACTAGAGTGTAATTTTATTTTTTGCAATGATAACATATAAACTTAGAGTTTATAAATATAATTATAAAAAGGGTTTACGCACCAAAAATAATGTTATTGACGAGAAATTCACTGATATGAGGAGAAAAAATTTTATTTATTCTCTCATTTGGTATTCAGTTTTACGAGAAAGATTGTAAAAATGCGAGCATCTATATAATAAACTATTATCAAAAAAGCACGAATAATTGATTTTTCCCACCAAAAGTGAAATAATTGGTGCGTAAATAATAAGGATGGTGAGAAAAATGAAGAAATTTAACTACTCAAACTTAAAAAATAAAACTTGGGATATCAAGATAATTAATTATTTGACTCAAATCCATGAAGAAAAAGGTAAACAACAATTGTTCTTAAAGCAAAAGCCTGAAGAATTAGAAAAATTAGTTATTATTGCAAAAATACAAAGTACTGAATCATCTAATGAAATTGAGGGTATTAGGACAACTAATACTAGACTAAAACAATTAGTGAATGAAAAAACGGCTCCTAAAAATAGAGCTGAAGAAGAAATTGCAGGATATAGAGATGCACTAAACATTGTACATGAAAATTTTGATTCAATTCCTATAACCCCTAATTTTATTCTTCAATTACATAAAGTATTGTTGTCTCATACATCAACTTCGTATGGTGGAAAATATAAGAATGTCCAAAATTATATTAGTGCAACTAATGAAAATGGTAAGTCATATACTTTATTCACTCCATTATCACCATTTGAGACACCAATCGCAATGCAAGAATTATGCGATGAATACAATAGAGCTCTTGGTGAAGGAGTAGTAGATCCACTTATTTTAATTCCGCTGTTCATTCATGACTTTTTATGTATCCACCCTTTTATTGATGGGAACGGAAGAATGTCAAGATTATTAACGACACTGCTTCTATATCGTTCTGGTTATTATGTAGGAAAGTATATATCACTTGAAGCTAAGATAGCTAAGAATAAAGATTTATATTATGATGCATTATATGATTCTCAAATTGGATGGCACGAAAATGAAGATGACGCTACTCCATTTATTAAATATTTGTTAAGTACAATTGTTAGTGCATATAATGATTTTGAAGAAAGAGTAGAATTAGTGTCAGACAAGAAGCCTAGTATTGAAGTGGTAAGAATGGCAGTTAATTCAAAACTGGGAAAATTTACAAAGAGAGATATACTAGAACTCGTGCCTTCATTATCATCAACTAGTATCGAAAGAAGTTTAAAAGAATTATGTGATTCAGGCGTTATAAGAAAAGAAGGCGTTGGTAAGTCAACATATTATATTAGATTAAAATAACATTCTTAATTTGGCTTTGCATCAAAACTGTTTTTAAAAATTTTTGTTGTATTTATGGCAGTGTGACACACGTAATAAGAAAGGAGTAATACAATGGAAAAAGAAAAAATAAGATTCCCATTTAAATGCCCAGTGTGTGACAAAGAAGAATTTGATGATTTAGATTGGTTTATTAACGAATCTAAAGATGATGAGGTCGAGACTTATAGAATAGATCCAACTAATGGAGAAAAAGTTAGAATAACTGATCCGATTGAAATATATAATGTTCATTGTAGCCATTGTGGATGGGTATATGATTTGAAACAAGTTTTGGATTATGACGCTATTGGTGATAGAAATGAAAAAACTGTTAATATTTTAAAACAAGAATACCAAAACAAATTAAAAGAAAATCCTAAATATAGATGGAGAGATACTTTTAAATAACTTCAAAATGTAGCGTTACTAAATATGTTATTTCATTGTTATAGAGATGTTTATTCATTCACTTGACAGTTAGAGTGTTTGGATTCATCTCTTTTAATTATTTAAAATATGTATTAATAACAAAAAAATTAAATTATGAATAGATGCTTAAAATTGTTTTTAAACTCCATTATGCAAAAACAACAATGATTCTAGCATATTGCCTTTTTTTGAAATTCTTTTTATTATAAAAGTAACAGGTAATAGGAGATATAATATATGGATATAGCAATCAGAAATAAATGGATTTCTTTAAGAGGTTCAACTGTTGTTAAAGATTTAAACGAAAATGATATTGCTTTCGTTAAAGGTAAATTTTGGACAGTAACTAGTAAAAAATATGTTCAAGACTTAAATGGTAACACTAAATATGTTGTTAGAAATAAGTTCTGGAGATTATTTAGATACAGCGCATTTGTCTATGACTCAAGTGAACATGAAAAAGTTGCGGTTGTTAAGAGAAGAATTTT
>DEWM01000105.1:0-13169 GCA_002363635.1 Caryophanales bacterium UBA3210
GTTCGAATCCCATTTTCTCCGCCATAGGTATTACGCAGTCGAATAGATAGACTGTTTATATAAATACTATTATATAAGATCAGATGAATAATCTGGTCTTTTTTCATATATAAATGTAGCAAAATATGTAAATAAAAGTCTTTTACATATGGGATTTTGTGAAAGCGTGTAGTATAATCTTAATTAGAGCGAAAACGTTTAAAATTCATAAATTATTTATGTAGGTATTATTGAGGGATTATGGACTATTTAACTTCTAGTAATAATGAGATAAAATTAGATTTTGAGACTAAAATTGATAATAGAAATCCTAACATAAAGAAATTGATAGACTCGATTAAAATCGATAAAAAGCATTTAGTTATTTTTGCTGGAGCGGGTGTTTCAAAATTATTTGGGTTACCATTATGGAATGATTTTGCTTATAGACTATTAGAAGATTGCTTTAATGATAAGTTGATTGATTATCAAACAAAGGAAGATTATAGAAGTAGTGTTGGTAAGGACGCTAAAATGCTCATCACAATAGTGTTTAATGTATATGAACAATATAATAAAAAAGACCTTTTTTATGAACATTTTGAAAAACACTTAACTATTTCAAATAAAAACGAAATGAATCAAGAAAAATTAAAAAAGTTTATAAATGCATTAAAGCGAATGAACGCAACTATAATTACAACTAATGCAGACAGGTTGTTAGATAGCGCGATAGCAAATAAAAATAATATCTTTTATTCAAGGGATTTTTATGAAAATACAATTGAATATAAAAATACTGAACCTGCAATTTTTCACATCCATGGCAGCGTTATTGATAATGATTCATTAATTTTTACTGCAGATCAGTATATTGGTAGATATAAAAATTCTAGCAGTACATTTTCGCCACTAATGGAGTCAATCTTTAAAAATCAAGATGTAGCATATTTATTTATCGGATCAAGTATGTCTGAGATGGAACTACTTCAGTATATAATTAAAGGCGATTATACATCTTCTAACAAATTTATTTTAAATGGTTTTTATGAATACCAAAAACAATATGTTATAGCTTCAGAAAAATATTATAGGGATCATTTTGGATTTACGCAAATTTCATATTCTTTTAAAAATAAAGGATATGATAATATAATTGATTTTATTGTTTCACTATCAAATGAATTTATTACTACTCCTTCATTTAAAGAGTCTTTTTATAAAACAATTATAGAGCATGTGGACTTAGGAGATGTTGATTTAATAATAAATGATGTATGTGATGCAGTTGATAAAGGATTATCATTGCAATTAATATCAAATATATTTTCTCATATAAATGCGAGGAATTATGCCTCTGAATTTTTTAGATTATTGTATAGTAAAAGACCTAGTTTTTTTGATGTTAATTATTTTAGTATAAAAGATAATACGATACAAAATATTGTTATGACAGAATTATCTTTTTGCCATAATTTTGTTAAACAAAAGAGAAAAAAGTTCAATTCTTTTTTGAATGGTTATATAAAACGTATTGATGAGATTATTAAGTCTTCTAGCTTTAATTTAGTCGATAATTATAAAATAATAGTTTGTTACATTTCTTATATTAGCATGGCTAGTTCTAAAGCAAATCAAAAGAGAATAGTTTCAATAATAAAATTGTTATTTAAGAAAAATGTTTCCTATGTTACAAGCATTTTTTACTCCTTAAGTAATTATTCACTTGAACCTAGTATTTGCTATGACATTGTCTTAGCTTTTTTAAATGCAACATTATATAACAATGAATATATACAATTCTATGAAATTAATGCATTCATAAAGAATAATTTTAATAAAATAATGGGATATAATTCCTTAGGTTATTTTAATAAATTAAGAGAGCTTATTATCAAAGTTGATGAAAAATATCCTTATAAATATGGTGATATGGGTGCAATATATGATTATGTTAATAAAACAAGTTCTTTAAGATATGAGAGCTATTTGGTTAAATTAATAAAAGATGTCATAGATAATTTATTGCCATCGCAAGTTCTTCAAGCATTTAATTTATGTGAAACAAACTCTCGAATTGACAAAAAGATTAAACTCTATTTTATTGATATTCATTACAGTAAAATGAAAGATAAAATCACTTTAGATTTAATAAATAGTATAGATTGTATCTCATCTTTAGGCTGGATTATAAAAAATCATAGAGAATTAAGACAAGGTGAAGATAAGAAGGATTTTGAACAATTAATCAATCAATGCAATTTTGACGGCGAAGATAAAGATGATGTTGATGGTTTAAAGCAAATTCTTATTGATATGTTAAACGATAGAGATTATAAACAAAATATAAATATTAAGTCGAGATATAAATATTATGATTATTTTAATATAGGTAAAATGTATTTTGTTTCAAATGTTTTAAGAAATACGACAAATGTATATTCTATGATAGCTAATGAAACAGTTTCATCTGTTGTTGATTTTATTAATAAGCCGGAAAACTATTCTTTTGATCTGGATGATGCATTAGAAAAGTATTTTACGGATGATAAGATAGAGCAATTGTTAAAACAACCTGAAATATTTTTATCTATAAGTGATGATAAGTGGTACTTTAGCATCTTAAAAAAACTATATTCTAAAGAAAATAATACTATTGATAAATCTTTGGTTTTAGATTTTATGATAAAGATTATCGAGAAATGCAGTAATGGTGAGAATGCATGGCTATGGATGGAAATTCTTAAGAAAAATAATTTACTTTCAAATCGAGAAGAATCTAAGTTTATTATGGGGGTTATATTTGATAAGGTTATTTCAAAAGAAGTTTCCTTTAAAGTGGATAGTGATTATATTGGCTTCATGATTAATAATAATTTATTTGAGTGTACTAGAATATTATGTGAGTTACACATTGAAAGTGATGATATATATGATTATATTAAAGGCATATTAGATACTTATAAGAATAGTTCCAATTGGCTTATTTTATTAGGTGCCATTTCTTCTATTTATGATGAAATATATGAAAGTAATCCTGATATAAAAGATTTGCTCTTAGATTATATTTTATCAGATGATGATGAAATAAGTTTATGTATATACAATGGTTTAATATTTTCACATGGAGTGAGAAAAAATGAGTTAATAAATGAAAAAACTTTTGTTAACATTTTTTCTAGACTTGACCATGATGCAATTGAATTTTATAGTCAACTTGTATTATTGAATTATTGGAATTTTGATGAAAAAATAGTTCAATTTATTGCTCAAAATTGTCGTACAGATTATTTATCTGAGGTTATCAATTGCTATAACAAAAGTGTAAAAAAAGATATTAATTCATTGATTAATATAATTTTTTGGTTCTCAAGCAATAATAATGTTAGAGTGAATATTTCAAAGGACTTACTAGAATTGTTGATAGTAAATTTTTCAAATCATAGATTAAAAGATGCTTGCCGCTTAATTGCCTTTAACAGGTATGAATATATTGACTGGGAGGAACTAGAACCAGCTTTTAAAAAATTAATGTCTCTTAATGAAGATTACTTCATTTCAAGTATTTTTATACCTTTGTCTGACATGTATCTTGCAGCTAATAGATTATACATAGAAGATGAATTTATTGAAATTTTTGATCACATATATAATTCTATAATTAATCGTGCTGACTTAGAATTAATGGAAGGATTTGCAACTAGGGCGTTTGATTTAGGTATAGAAAAATTTGCAAAATATAATTAAAAAATGGATGGTTTATAGGCTTTCAAGTTTATATTGCTAAAAAGTAAGAATAGGAGGGGATAATATGCAAATATCGCACTTACATTTCAAAGACCATGAGCTATTTATCAATTTGCGTTTAGATTTTTTTAATAAAAAAACTAAAAAACCATATTCTATAGTTGCGTTTGTCGGTGAAAATGGTTGTGGTAAAACTATGCTTTTAAATGAAATATTCAATTATAATATATCTCAATCTATTGTAAATAAAGAAACACCATTTGGCACAGAGTTTAACTCACTATACTTAAGACAGGGTAGTCTATATAGAAATACTATTAATGAGGCAAGAGAATTACTTGATGGTAAAAAGATTTATTCTACTAATAGTGTTTTATATAATGGAGGCCTTAATGTATATAATTTGAGGGCAAATAATACTATTAACAATATTAATGAATGTCTTGAAATACTGAAACAACTAAATGATTCGGATATTATTGATGTTGTAAAAAATAATCGCTTAGATGATTTGCGATGTGGACGCGAAGTTACATCTATAATTAAAAGATTAAATTTTGAATATGACTTAACTAAGTATTCATCAGGGCAGCAAGAAATACTTTTAAAATTAAGAGACATTAAAAATATGTCAGCAGGAACAGATTGCGTTTTAATAGATGAGCCTGAAACATCATTGCATCCACGTTGGCAAAGAGAAATCATAAAATTACTCTCACTAATGATGTCTGATAGTGACGGAAATGTTCCTCAAATGTTTATTGCTACGCATTCAGAAAAAATACTAGAATCTTTGCTTGATAGAGAAGATGCTTTAATAGTTAGGCTATATAAGGAAAATGAAACAGTTAAAGCTGAATCTATAGATCAAATGAATTTACTTTTGCCTAAACCAACATTCGCAGAAATGGATTATTTGATTTTTAATATTCCTTTAGTAGAATACCAAAATCAATTATTTGCATATATAGGTTCATTAACTAATAAAGAAAGAATACTTGATATAGATAAGGAAATAAAAAAACAAAGTATAAAACTATTTGGTGAAAGTAATATTGATCAATATATAAAAGTTAGGATTTATCATAAGAGTAAGTATGAAATGTTGCCAACATATATCAGAAATTATTCGCACCATCCTGAAGGAGTAGATTGTCCTACTAACGAAGAACTTGAAATATCAATAAACTTGCTTAGAAAAATTATAGAAAATTTAAAGGCATAATCGTAACTGATAAATTGTTGTTCATGTTAACTTGCCTGACAATTCTTTAAAAGGAAGCAAAAATCGAAAAAGGACCTTTTAGATTATTTAAAATGTCCTTTTTTTTGTAAATTCAAATGATGCTATGACCTATTTTATCTTTTTTTATAAATCAACAACTAAATACATAATTCGTAAATTTTACAAAAAATGTGTAAAAATGTATTTACTTTTTACAAAAAAAGTGTAAAATGAAATTGTAAGAGGTGGTTGAATGAAAAATATACCAGATTTAATTACGGTATCAGAATTAGCTAGATTAATTAATGTATCTAGACCTACTTTATATAAGTATAAAGAAATGTATGAAGCAAATGATACCGAGTTAGGAATTAAATATAAAGAGTTATTTGATTATATAGAATCGTGCTTAGTAAAAAACGAAATATATAATTATACAAATAACATATTTAAGTCAAGTGATAATTCATTAACGGATAAATTAAAACTTGATGAAAACAAAGAGTTAGTAACTTTGTTCAATAAAATTATAGATAATAAAGAAAAGATAAATATTGATGCACTAAATCAATACATTGAAGAAAAAATAAAGGAGAAATAAATATGGAAAATTTAAAAGAAGATGTAGTAAAAGCAGTAACAATGGTAAAGAAATTAGATTATTACATTAAGAGTCTAAGAATTAATGAAGATCTAGTATATGAAGAACAAGAATATAAGAAATACCAACCATCATTAATTGGAAAGTCAGAAAATGTATTTTCTAAACTTGGTAAGAAATTAAATAATTTCTCAAATAAAGATAATTATGAGAAACATCTAGAATCTTATAATTTAAAGAAATCAATCTTAGATAATTTAACAAAGAAAGCGAAGGAAGAAGATTATTTCCTTGATGATTTTGCAAAAGCAAAAGAATTATCAAATACAATCTTTGAAAAAGATGTTTATCATGTAGCACGTACAGAATTCTTAATTAATGTTATTCTAGATTCATTAATTAATTATGAAATGAATAAACAAACCTTCCCAAAGATTGCAGAATTATTTAATCTAAGCTCAGATGATTTAAAGAACTTAGAAAAAGAAATAAAAGATGCATATAGAAATATATCATATGATAAATCAACAAATGTTAAAGTAGCAGTTATGGTTGGATCACTAGTCGCAGCTCCATTATTAATTTATGGAGGAGTAGTAGCATTAGGTGCAGTAGGAGCTGCAGGAGCTTCACTTCCTTTTGGAGCACACCTATTATATACATCTATCGCACTTCCATTATGTCTAGCAGTTGTTGCAATTGAACCTTTAGCTTTAGGACTAGCAGCAGGTGGAATATCATATGCAGCATTAACATTAGAACAAAAGATTATGGTTCGTAAGCAATTTAAATCATTAGATTTAAACCAAATGGCAATGTCTTTGGCTAAGACATCTATTCTAATGGGATTAGTTAAGAATTCAAATGATCCAGAAGCAAAGAAATTATATGATTCATATATTGAACAATATATTGATTTAAAGAGTGATTGTGATTTAAGTTTATTTAAAACACATGATGATGCAAAAGCAGCAGAAAAGAATGCTGTATTCCATAATGCTGATAATTTCTTAAAGAATAAATTATCTTTGGCATAATATTTATTAAAAGGAATTTATTATGTTAAATAAAATAATTAAATCATTTAAAAATATAAACCATAAGTTGTTTATATCATTATTAGTAATGGGCCTAGTCCCAACAATCTATACAACCCTAAGAGTATTTTGGTTAGGAAACTTACCAGGAGACTGGTCATATTCAATAGCAGGTCAATTATCATGGATTAATTTAATCTATGAAGTAATTAATGAAGCAATCATCTTACCTTTATTCTATTTCGTAGGTAAAGTTCTATCTGATAAGAAAGAACTAACAAATAGAATGAAGACAGGCTTATTAGTAACATTAGGTATTTATATTGTATTATCAATATTCATAATGACATGTACAAATCCATTATTAAAAGCTATGGCTACTGATCCATCTATTATAGATGCTAGTGCTACATATATTAGAATAGAAACTATTGCTAATATATTTGGTATATTATCTCAATTTGCATTAGTAGGATTAGTAACACTAGGTAAAGATAAATTAGTATATATCTTAACAGGTGTTAAATTAGTATTATGCATATTCTTAGATTTATTCTTAGTATCAACATTATCATGTTCGGCAAATCTAGGAGTAAATGGTATTGGTGTAACAAATATTATTGTTAACTTATTAATCTTTGGAACATCATTATTCTTATTAGCTAAGAATGAAGTTAATGTATTTAATAAAGAAAAGATGGACTTCAAATGGATGAAGGAATTCATCAAAATTGGAGGAATCTCTGGACTTGAATCATTTGTTAGAAATCTAGCTTATATGGTAATGGTTGCAAGAATGGTAAATGTAGTAAATGAACAAGGCACATATTGGGTAGCTAATAACTTTATTTGGGGATGGTTATTATTACCAATTACTCAATTAGGTGAATTAATTAAACAAGAAACATCAACAAATAAAAATGCAGTTAAGAATAATACATTAGGTTATATTACTATTACTGCAATATCAGTATTAGTATGGTGTATATTCATTCCTGTATATAAACCATTTATGGAACATGTACTAAACTTCAGTGATGTTGATAAATTATTTGAACTTGTGATGGTATTATTTGGATTCTATATTTTATATGCAGTTCAAAATATATGTGATGCAACATTCTATGGACTAGGCAAAACACATTACATGTTATTTGAATCAATAGTAACTAATACTTTATATTATGGAACAGCATTTATTTTATGGAAATGTGGAGTATGGACACCATCATTAATAGGAATTGCATTATTATTTGGTATTGGAAATGCATTTGATACAGTCGTATCTTTAGGTGCATATTGGTTCTTATTAAGAAGAAACAAGATAAATATTCTTGATGTAGAGGTTAATCAATAATGGATTTATTTGAAGAATATCTTAATAAGAAAGATACATCTAGATGGGTAAAAATTGCATTAACTGATGCATCTTATAATAGTTATAGATGCCGTGGCGTTAGAGCAAATAATCCGAGATTTATTGAACTTCATACACCATTAAATGATAATCTAGATTTAGCGTTATTAGGCGATGCGATTATAAAATTTATATATTCCGATTTTCTTTTAGATAAAGTTGAATTACTTACTGAAGAGAAGAAAAAATATGAATCGGATGAAGTATTTGTTGAAAAAGTTGGTCGTCATTATAATTTAATACCGTATATTGATTTTGATATTGATGATGAAAAAATGCCGAAAAATTATGACTATTATTGTACTTTAGGCTGGAATAAAAATTCTCATAAATACATTGCTACAGCTGTAGAGGCAATGATAGGAGCAATTTATAAAGAGACTAATGATTTAGATGCAATACGTGAATTGTTATTGTCTTGGATGAATTATTAGTAATATATTAAAACTTGACTATTAGGATTATAAAAACTAATAGTCTTTTTTATTTTTTTAAGCTTAATTGAAAAATTAAATGCAACAAAAGGGCAATGAAGTTTTTCTATAAGAAATATGACCAAAATTGCAACAGCAAATGCAACATGGTCATTTTTTCTTTTCCTTTAGGCAAAAGTGATGTATAATTTGGGTGTAGTAAAAGAGGACGTTCATTCACATTTGAAGCGGTAAATGCAACGCCTGATATATGTTTAAAACGGTTCTGTAAAACCTGATGCTACATTTGAATCCTAGAGGGTAAAACTAGGATTTTCTTTTATTTTCTACGGATTCTAAAGTTAATTTCTTTTAATGATAGTTTTTTAAGATTTATTTTTTGATGGAAATCTTTACCATATATTTCATCAACAACTTCAATTGGGCATTTGCCATTCAACGACTTTCTAGGATAAGAATTAATCATTGAGAAATAATAATTCAAATCATCTTGAGTTAAATTGTTCATCGTTTTACCTTTGACAAGAATGTATCTAAATAGTTCATGATTTCTTTCACAAGCTCCTTTATCGCCAGATCGATATGGTCTAGTAAAGAAAACGTTAATCCATTTTTCCCCAGTTTCATCATCGATTTCTAGATTATAAATTTCATCAAATTCAGGGCCATTATCAGCAAGCATAATTCTAAACATCTTTGAATAAGCATCATCTCCGATCATACTTCTAATATCATTAACTTTTTCTTTCACCTCAATAGCGGTGAAATTTTCTAATAATATTCCTAACTGTAATTTAGAAGCAACATCATAAATGGTTAATATACATTTCTTATCTCCCTTTTTGCCATGAACTGTATCTAATTGAACAACATTAAATCCAGGATGCTCACTTTTAAATTTAAGATAATCTTCAAATGTTCTAGAAGCTTTCATTAATGGGTTTCTTGTTGTTACAGGTGCATATTTATATGCTTTAGAAATATATGGACGAGAAAGAGTGTTTATCAAATCACTTCTTTTTGCGGTTAGATATCCTTCATTTATCCAGTTTCTAACAGTTCTAACCGAAACAGGGAATTCACCTGGATATTTTTCATATATCGCTTCAATAGATATTCCGGCTTTTATAAGTGGAGAAATAAAATAATCAAATGCTTCTAATTTCTTTTTATCACCTTCGGCGCATGTTTGCTTTCGGATTCATTGTTTCTAATCATTCCTAAAGCGTATTCTGGATCAAAGAAATGTTTCTCCTTACGGCAAGTCGAATCGTTTTCACATCCATTGCATACATATGGCCAGCTTAATAGTTTTGAACATTGGTATTGCTTGAATTTAGGACAATCGTGAGGACAAGAAGTAAACCCTTCTTTTCTAATGCAATTTCTAAGATACAAACAATGTCTATGCCTTCCATCACTTTTATAAGCGGTTCCTTTTATCACTTTTACATATTTATGAAGTATTCTAAAAACTGTTGACCTATCTTTGCCTAATAGTTGGCATGTTTTCTTGTTTGTATACTGATAATAAATGCATTTATAAAGCAACAAAAAATCTGCATATAAACTATGTTTAAAACCTGACGTTTTTTTCATACGTTCTCCTTTCTAAGTAGCATCAGGTATTAATATTTTATCAATTGAAGAGGTAAATGAAACGAGCCGTGAAGATTTGTTGCATTTAATTTTTCAATTAAGGTATAGCAGTCTTTTTCCTTTTATCCGTTTATTAAACCTGATAATAGTGCTATAATTATGGCTAAGAGCGAAAACGTTTAACGATAAACGATGTTTCAATTCAATTTTAAATATGGATGGTGTAAATTAGTTGTATGAATAGAAAAAATAAGAAATTATTGGCAAATATAACAAATTATTGTTTTCATGTGCTATTTGTGATTTTAGCGATTGTGTTTGTATGGATGGTTTTAGCAGAATCATTTGCTACAAATTTGTGTAATGATATAGCCACTTGTTATACGATTGTTATCTTTTTAATAGGCATAATTATTACATTAAAAATCAAAGTGATGGATGAAACTAGTAGTAAAGTTGAACTAATACTTTTTATAGTCGGAGTTATAGCAAATATTTTATTTCTTTCTGTTGCATACGGATATGATTGTTCATCAATTTCTATAGATTCAGAAACAGGAAATAGAACGCTTGATTTAGAAAAAGTTAGATCAGCACTTTTAATTTTAAATTCTACAATATGGGTTAATTTTGTTGTTTTACTAAGAAATATATATTTGGTAATTGTTGCATATTTAAAAAAGCATAACTTTTTTGAACAAGAGAACCACCATATTGAAGAAAAGCCTTTAAAAGAAAAAATAAAACTTGAAAAGTCAATTTGGATTTATGTTGTTATAATGCTATTATTTCTATTTTTGGGTATCATAGGCTTAATAATAAGAAATGGATTATCGGGAAAAACTGCAGATTTTGATATAGGTATTTTAGCAGCATGTATATCAGGATTATGCGCGATTGTTGGAGGCCTATGCACTTTAATTGGAGTAAGAAAAACTATTAATTTTGAAATAAATCGAGATAAACAAATTAGTAAAATAGCTAATAGACCAGAATTAATTGTCCCATTTCAATGTGATTTGGCAAATGTTTTAAAAATTCGTTTCTATAAAGATGGATTAGAGGATAGAGCACCAATATTAAACAAAAGCATTATATTAAAGAATTCATCTAAATGTTGTTTTGTAATTAATGAATTGACTGTAAATGGTGAATTATATTGCTCTAATCAATCAATTTACATCGAGTCTAATATGCTTTTTTCTATTTCGTTTTCTTTGGCTGATAATTTAGATAGTGCTAATATCAGAGTGAGCAGTCTAGATAATTTTGAATACAATTATCATATTGAAATTAAAGAAGAAAAAACTATAAAGGTGGAGGAAATACAATGCTAACTACTGAATTATGTGACTATTTAAAAGATTTTAATGACGAAAGCAACAAAATAAGGTCTCTTTTAATTGATGGACCATGGGGATGTGGTAAGACTTATAATGTTTTTAAATATTTAGAGACTTTTAAACCAAATTATGTTTATGTTTCATTGTTTGGATTAAACTCCCTTAATGAAGTTATTATTAGATTGTCAGAAAAGATTGATTCATCTTACATCGTTAACATAAATGGCCATTATTTCATAAATGGAGCTAGCGAAAAGTGCAATTCTATAAAACGTGCAAAATATAATAATGGAATTATAATAATTGATGATATCGAAAGGAAAAATGATGGTCTATCATTTAAAGAAGTATGTGGGTTGGTATCATCACTTGTGATAAATGGTTTTAAAGTGATATGCATCTTGAATGATAAAGAAGTTGATGATGAAAATTATTATGGATATGTTGAAAAAACCTTTGAAAAAGAATTAAAAGTTTACGGTGATTCTAATATTATTGCTAAGATTATAAATGATGCTGATATTTCAAATGATAGTATTTTTAAAGCATCCAAAGGCAATTATCGTTTAATAGAAAAGAGCTATAATATTTATGATGAAATTTCTAAGAAAAAAGATTCATTAACTAATTCTTATTTAGATTTAGAATCTGCTAATGATCGTTTTACTTTAATTAGAGAGATTGTAATTGCATTAAGATGTTTTTATTCAACTAATAATACTAAAATTGAGTTTTCAAATGACACGAATGCCTTTAATTTAAGAAAAATTAGATACGAAGAAAATGTAAAAGATTTTGGAGTATATATTGCAAATGAATTGGATCATGTTTTTGTAGATGAGAAAGAAAATATGGTTTTATATGATGATGTATTAAAAATAATGAATTATTTAAAGACTGGCACATATGATGAATTAATTGTTGAAAAAACAAATGATATATTATCGATTGAACCTTTCTGCAATGAGTACTACTATCTAGATGATAAAGAAAAGCTTAATTTTAAGCAACAACTATTCATTATGATTGATAAGTTCGATTTTTCAAGGAAGGGACATTTAGATTTAGTTCTTAACTTTCTAAGATATTGCATTCATCCTATAAAGAAAAAAGAATTAAGTATTATAGCTGATCAAATGATTAAAACTGAAAGCAAAGACAAAGAAGACCCATTGATTCTTTATTTAAAAGATTATAAAATGACTTGTGAAGGTGATGATGCCAAATCGAGAATTTCTCAATTGATTCAAATTGTAGAAGACACGAAGCTAACTGCTGATAATTCTAATTTTAAACAATCAATAGATGACGCTTCATCTAATAGAAATTATAGTATTTTGACTGACCTTTTATATAAACATAGAAATGAAGAAGATGCTGAAAAAGTTGCAGATGAGTTCGAAAAAAAGAATTACTGCTTACCGGACTTATCAAAGAGATTAGATTATTCTATATGGACTTATTGTCATGAAATTGCTAGGTTTGTTTCCCCTTTTGAAAAACATAGAAAAAAATTTATCAGCCTTTTAATCAAGCAATGTAAAAATAATAAATCGCTAAGTCTAAGGTCTAGATGTAATGCATTAACAAAATACAATTTTAATGTTAATTTTGACGAAATATTTGATAGCAATAAAAAGGATTAGCCTGTTGTTAAAGTTTCTTTTCATTGACTTTTGAATTCAACTACGTTGTACAGTTGCCCGACATTATAGAAAGTTGAAGGTATCTTAATTGTATACGTCAAAATTCTGCACGTATGATAAAAAAGAAAAAGATAATCTAAT